>CALMCS010000813.1 GCA_937862875.1 uncultured Comamonadaceae bacterium | reverse complement strand
ATGCTGCCGGCGAAGTATTGACTCCGCTGGATGAATCGCAGGTGCTTGCCGCGATCCATACGCTGGTGGCAGAGGGGATTGAAAGTGTGGCGGTGTGCCTCTTGCACGGCTACGCCAATCCGGTACATGAGCGGCGTATTCGTGAATTGATCAAGCAGCATGCGCCGCAGCTCTGGGTGTCGTTGGCGTCCGATGTCTGCCCGGAGATTCGAGAATACGAACGCTTGTCCACGATCAGCGCCAATGCTTATGTACAGCCGCAAGTGGCCGGCTATCTTTCGCGCTTGAGTGAGGGGCTGGCCGCGAGAGGCTTGCGTGCGGAACCGTTTTTGATGACTTCTGGTGGTGCGATCACTACGCTGCTGACTGGCATCGATGAGCCGGTGCGGTTGGTTGAGTCGGGACCGGCCGGTGGGGCCGTGTTGGCGCGCCAAGTGGCCGAGCAGATCGGTGCTCGTCGCGCGCTGTCGTTCGATATGGGTGGAACGACGGCGAAGATCTGCTTCATCGACGATTACCAACCGCAGATCAGTCGGAGCTTTGAGTTCGGGCGGGTGCATCGGCATCTCAAGGGTTCTGGCTTGCCGATTCGCATTCCCGTGATCGAGATGGTGGAGATCGGTGCTGGTGGCGGGTCGATCGCCCGCGTGAATCATCTGGGGATGGTGCAGGTCGGACCGGACAGCGCTGGATCGAGTCCAGGGCCTGCGTCATATGGATTGGGCGGTACCTTGCCAACGGTGACCGATGCGCACGCGGTGCTGGGAACGGTCGATCCCGCTCGATTTGCGGTAGGCAAAGTGCAGCTTGACCCGGCATTGGCGCGCGCCGCGTTGACCCAGGCGTTGACCGCGACCACCGGGCTGGAGGTAGAAGCTGCCGCTCAGGCCGTCATCGAGATCGTGACTGAAAACATGGCCAACGCGGCACGCGTACATGCCTCCGAGTTGGGCAAGGCGGCCGAAGATTGCACGCTGATCGCCTTTGGTGGGGCGGCTCCGCTGCACGCCGCTCGGCTCGCGCGCAAGTTGGGCATCGCGCGGTTGGTCATTCCTGGTTCTGCCGGAGTGGGGTCGGCGCTGGGCTTTCTCTGGGCACCTGTGGCTTATCAGAGCGTGCGCAGTCTGCATCAGCGGTTGGATCATGTGGACCATGCGGCGGTCCAGGCATTGCTGGACGAATTGACCGCGCACGCCGATGCGGTCGTGACGCGTGCCGCTCCCGGAGCGCCATTGCTGCGCCGACGCACGGTCTATATGCGCTATGCAGGGCAGGGGCACGAGATCGACATCGATCTGCCGGACGGGGCGTTGGGTACCTTCGATGCGGCCGCAGCGACGTCTCTGCATGCCCGATTCGAAGAGCGCTACGCCAGCCTCTACGGTCGCAGCCTGCCGCATATTGCCGTCGAGGCGGTGAGCTGGTCTGTGGCGGTTCAGGCCGCAGGCGGCATTACACCTCAGCCGGATGCGGTGTCGTCGGACACCGGTCCTGCCACCACGCAGCAGGTACGCAAGGTGTATGACGCCGATGCTGGCGCATGGCAGAGCGTGCCCGTGTTCGAGCGCACGCAGTTGCAACCTGGTCAATGGATCAAGGGTCCTGCGTTGGTCGTCGAGGACGAGACCACGACCGAAGTCCCTGCCGGTTTCGAGCTGCGCCTGAGCGAACAGGGCGCACTGGTGTTGGACGACGTGGCCAGTTCTGCCGTGGCCGTTCAGGCCCCCGCGCTCGAGGAGGTTGCCGCATGAGCGAGTCTGTACATAAAGGTCTGGAAAAACCCAGGGCGGGACGCGAACGGATTCGGCGTCAGCTCATCTGGAATCGATTGATCGCCGTGGTGGAGGAGCAGGCCCAGGCCTTGATTCGCACCGCATTCGGGACGCCCACGCGTGAAGCGGGGGACCTTTCTGCTGGCGTGTTTTTGCCCGATGGCCGGATGCTCGCACAGGCCGTGACCGGAACGCCCGGGCATGTAAATTCCATGGCCGATTCGGTGCTGCATTTCCTCAAGGCGTTTCCTGCGCCAAGCATGCAGGACGGTGACGTCTTCATCACCAACGATCCCTGGAAGGGAACTGGCCATCTGTATGACGTGGTGATGGTGACGCCCGTGTTTCATGGTTCTGCGGATGCGCGGCACATGGTGGCGCTCTTTGCCTCTACGGTACATGTCGTGGATATCGGCGGGCTCGGGGCGGGTCCCGATGCGCTCGAGATCTACCATGAGGGGCTGTTCATTCCGATTCTTCGTTTCGCCGCGCAGGGTGTGATTGACCCGACGGTGCTGGACATCGTGCGGGCCAACGTGCGCGAGCCCGAGCAGGTGGAAGGTGATTTGCATGCGCTGGTTGCCTGCAACGATGTGGGCGCGCGGCGTTTGCAGCATCTGCTGCGCGAGTTCGCGCTGGCAGATTTGCTGGACGTTGGCGATCACATTACCGAGCGCAGCGCGCAGGCCATGCGCGACGCGTTGCGTGAATGGCCCAAGGGTACGTGGCACAACCAGATGACGGTGGACGGCTACGATACGCCCGTGCAATTGCAGGCATCGGTGACGTTGACCGATGAAGAAATTCTGGTTGATTTCACGGGCACATCGGGCACCGTGGCGCGTGGGATCAACGTGCCCAAGGCGTATACCGACGCCTACACGTCCTTCGGTATTCGCTGTCTGATTGGTGCGGACGTGCCCAACAACACGGGCTCGCTGAATGCGATTCGCGTCAGCGCGCCACAGGGCTCGATCCTCAATGCGCTGCCACCGGCTGCGGTGGCGGCACGTGCGGCCATCGGGCAGATGCTTCCCGATCTGGTGTTTGGTGCACTGCGCCAGGCCCGGCCCGACAAGGTTCCGGCGGAAGGTGCCTCATCGCTTTGGAACATTCGCCTGACGGGAGGCCAGCCCATTGAAGGCGGCCCCAACGATGCATTGCGGCGCGCACGGCGCTTCAACACCACCAGTTTCACTACCGGTGGAACAGGCGCTCGACCGGGTCTTGATGGACTTTCGGCGACGGCTTATCCCAGCGGCGTACGCAATGTATCGCTGGAGATTCTGGAGACCCAGGCACCGCTGCTTTTCAGGCGCAAGGAATACCGCGTGGACTCCGGCGGTGCGGGCGCTGCGCGTGGCGGCCTGGGCCAGGTCATCGAGGTGGAGAACGCATTGGGCGAGCCGATGGTATTGGCCGCCACGTGGGACCGCGTGCGCTTTGCGCCGCGCGGTGCCTTGGGCGGCGGTGACGGGGCGGCAGGCGCGGCGCGGCTCAAACACTCCGGGGTGGTGCTGCGCGGCAAGGGGCGCCAGTTGGTGCCGGCGGGTGAGTTGCTGGTGGTGGAAACACCCGGTGGCGGCGGGCTCGGTGATGCGCGCCAGCGGGATCGCAGACAGCTCGTGCGCGATTTGGAGGCGGGCCTTGTGTCCCGCCAAGCGGCCCAGACTTTGTACGGTCTGCCCATTCCGGGGCCGAGTGAATCGCCAGTTCGGGAACTAGACATCAGCAACGACGCAACAGTCTCATGAAAAACAATATTCGACATCAATTGGCTTGGAGCCGACTCAATGCGGTGGTGGAAGAGCAGGCGCAAACGCTGATTCGCACTGCCTTTGGAACCCCCACGCGCGAAGCGGGAGATCTGTCAGCGGGTGTGCTTCTGCCGGACGGCCGGATGCTTGCGCAGGCGGTGACCGGAACGCCTGGGCATGTGAACTCCATGGCCGAATCGGTCAAGCATTTTTTGCAGCGCTTTCCCGCAGAGACGATGCACGAGGGAGATGTGTTTCTCACCAACGATCCGTGGCGCGGCACAGGTCATCTGTTCGACATGACCATGGTGACACCGGTGTTTCGTGACGGGCAGTTGGTGGCGCTGTTCGCATCCACGCTGCATGTCATCGATATTGGCGGCATCGGCTCGAGTCCCGATGGCTTGGAGATCTATCACGAAGGCCTGTTTTTGCCGATCCTGCGCTTCATTCGGGCCGGGGTTCCCGACCCGGCGGTGCGCGCCATCATTCGTGCCAACGTACGCGATCCGGAGCAGGTCGAGGGCGATCTGTATGCGCTGGTGGCCTGCAACGAAGTGGGTGCGCGCCGTCTGCATGACTTGCTGCGCGAATTTGCGCTCTCCGATCTCGATGCGCTTGGCAGCTACGTGATCGAGCAATCGAGTGCGGCGATGCGTGCCGCACTCAGCGACTGGCCACGCGGCACCTGGCACAACACCTTGGTCTCCGACGGCTACGACGCTCCCATCACGCTCAAGGCGGCCGTGACCATTTCGGATGATGGCATCCACGTGGATTTCAGTGGCAGTTCAGGCGCAGTGGCGCGCGGCATCAATGTGGTCAAGGCGTACACGGATGCGTACACGTCCTTCGGCATTCGCTGCCTGATCGGGGCCGATGTTCCCAACAATGCGGGCTCGTTGGCTGCCATTCGCGTAAGTGCGCCGGAGGGTTGCATTTTGAATGCGCTCCATCCCGCACCGGTCACCGCGCGGCATGTGGTGGGGCAGTTGCTTCCCGATGTGGTGTTTGGCGCACTGCGGCAGGCGCGCCCGGAGCGGGTACCTGCGGAAGGTGCATCGTCGCTCTGGAACCTGCAATTGGTGGGCGGGGAAGGCTTGCCCGGCATCAGCGCAGAAGACTCGGCGGCGTTGCAACGGGGGCCACGCTTCAACATCATCAGCTTCTCCACGGGCGGGACCGGCGCGCGGCCGGGTCGAGATGGTCTTTCGGTCACGGCGTTTCCGAGTGGCGTGCGCAACGTGTCTTTGGAGATCCTGGAAACCTCGGCACCACTGGTCTTCACGCGCAAGGAGTTTCGCCAGGACTCCGGCGGTGAGGGCGCGGTGCGGGGCGGTTTGGGACAGGTCATCGAAGTACGCCACGCGCAGCGCGACGCTGCGCTGGTAGTGGCCGCGGCGTTTGATCGCGTGTTCCATCCCGCACGCGGTGCCTTGGGCGGCGGTGAGGGTGCTGCCGGCCAGGTGGCGCTGAAGTCCGGGGCATTGCTCCGACCCAAAGGGCGGCAGTTGGTGCCTGCGGGCGATTCACTGATCGTGCAGACGCCCGGTGGCGGTGGTCTGGGCGACCCCGCGTTGCGCGACCCGGCACTGACCGCTCGCGATCGCCTTTACGGGTTGGTATCGGCGTGAGTGCGCGCCTGCATTTTCATTCTTTCGCGCCGAGTGCGTAATTTCAAATGTCTCAGTTCACGTCTCAGTTCATGTCTCCTTCTACTCTTCGCCATCCCCGTTCCCTTCTGGTCGCTGCGATGTTCGCAGCGCATCTGGCAGCCCATGCCGCACCGCCCAACCACGAGGGAACGGCTACCCTGCTGATCGTGAGCGAACCGACGTCGCTGGTGGCCATCAACAACGTGGCCACATCCATTCTGAGCGTGAGTGCCAAGGTCACGGAGGGCTTGCTCAAGTACGACTATGACGTCAATCCGCAGCCGCAACTCGCCACCCAGTGGCAGATCAGCGCCGATGGACTCACCTATACATTCACGCTGCGTCAGGGCGTGAAGTGGCATGACGGCAAAGATTTCACCTCGGCCGACGTGGCGTATCCCATCTTGCTGCTCATGCA
>CALMCS010000812.1 GCA_937862875.1 uncultured Comamonadaceae bacterium | reverse complement strand
CGAGCACCTTATCGGTGGCGTCAATCACAAACCACTCGTGCACGACCTCAGCGGGCTTTGCGCTGAAAGTAGTAGTCATGAGTTTCTCTATTCAATAAGAGGGGTTTGAAGGTCCTTTTCCACGGTCGGTGCTTCTCTGATGGAAGCCTCTTAGGTGGGTTTACCAAAATTCAGTCAAGAAAGTCGGTACTCCGCCGCGGGACCAAAAATGCGCTGCGAAGATTTCGATTATACAAATTTTGCGACCATGGACGCAAGCGGTGCATTGCCGCTCGGCCCCACGGATCGCTATTGGGAGTACATCTGCCTCTGGCGGCGCTCTTCTTCGCGGCGTCGTTTGTTCTCCACACAGATGGACTGGCTCTCCATCCCGGGCTTCTGGCATTCGTTGTGAATGCACATCGGCTTGGCGAGGAAACCGGCATTGGCGCAGGCATCTTCCGGGCTCACGCGTTTGACCTGGGCCGCCGAAGACACGGAGGCAGGTCGGGACGCCGGTGTCGGCGCTGGCGCAGGAGCCGGCTCCGCCTCGTGCGCTGCAGAAGGCGTTTCGACGGGCTTGCGCACCGGCGCCACGCGTGGTTTCTGGTCTTTCGGCACCGCCAATGCTTGTGCGGCAGTCGAAGCGGCGGCTGCGGAAGCGGCTGTAGCGGCAGAGGCTGCCGCCTCGGCCGCGGCACTCGCCGCCAACTGTGCTTCCCGCGCAGACTCGGACATCTCGGTGAGGATTTCCTCATCCGGCGTCGGGACAAAGGCCTGCTCCACGGGAGCAGGTGGCGGCGGTGGAGGCGTGGACGAGGACATGAACCAGGTCGCCGCGCCTGCCGCGAGCACCACCATGGCGGCGGAGATGACCAGCACCTGGCGCGCACTCTTGCCACTCACCCGCCTTGCGCCGGTGGGCTTTTTGGAGGATGGGGCGCGGTTGCGAGCGGAGGGCTTCAAATTCACTGGGGCAGCGGCAACGGCCGCCGCGGCCTCAGTCCCTGCATGGGCGGGATTGCGCGCGGCCGCGGCCTCGGCAGCCACCACGGCTTCAAAGGGTTCGTCGCGGGAATCCTCGAAATCCATGTCGCGCACGACGGTGTCCTGAAAGTCCACCTCTGCTGCGGCGCGGCTCTGCGCCTGCCGTGACGATGCCGGCACAGGAATGTGCAGCACGGTCTTTTCGTTGTCAGTATTGCGGACCTTCCCGGTGCCGGGCGCCTTGCCCTCGGCACCCGATGCGGCGACGGGCAACTCCAGCATGCCTTCGAGCGGCACGGACACGTCGGACAAGTCCAGTAGAGCCGAGGATGGGGAGCCGTCGGTCTTGGTGGCGACCCAGTTGTCGCCCAACTCCGCGCGGAAATCGAACTTCTCGAGATTCGCCGGCGCGCTGGTCAGGCCCATTTGCTCGAGAAACGCGTCCACCGTCCAGTGCCGGTCGCGCGGCTGCAGCGACAGGGCCTTGTGAATGGTTTCGACAAATGGGGCGGAGTACTCGACCCCGAACTGCGTCCGCACGGTCTTGGCCACACGGCCAAACGGCACCATGCGATCGCGGATCGAGCGCAGCGTGGACGGCAGCGGCGCGTCGTTGCAGATGCAGCCATAAATGACCGCCGCCAGCGAATACAGATCGCTCCACGGGCCGGGCTTCAGTTCGCTGTCCGAGTCGGCGTACTGCTCGATGGGCGCGTAATTCACCTTGAGCACGGCGGTGTGCTTGTGGTCCTGGTCGCCAATGGCGAAGCGGGCCGCGCCCAGGTCGAGCAGCACCGGAGGTCCGCTGTCCTGCAGAAAAATGTTGTCGGGCGAAATGTCGCGGTGCAGGGTCTTGCCATCGTGCAGCACACGCAGCGCGCCGCACACCGACCAGATCACCTTGCGCAGCCATGCCTCGGAGGGCGGCGTGCGCATCTGCGCCCGGGCCTGCTTGAGGGTTCTGCCGGCGTAGAGCGGCATCACCATGTAGGCCGTGTGATTCGCCTCCCAGAAGCGGAACACCTTGACCAGCGACGGATGATCGAATTGCGCCAGCAGACGGGCTTCGTCCACAAAAGAGGCCAATCCGGCCTGAAACGACTGCTCGTCCGAGGATGAGCGCACCCAGATCGAGCGTCCGTGCATGCGCCCTGCCAGCGAGGCCGGCATGTATTCCTTGATCGCCACAAATCGGAGCAGCGAATGGTCGAACGCCTGATAGACCATGCCAAAACCGCCCACCCCCAGCAATCCGACGATCTCGAATTCCGCCAGACGAGCGCCTACATGCAAGGCGTCGACGTGGTCGACACTGTTGCTATTGAGGCGAAAACCGGGAATGTCGGACATAGGTATTCAAAGGCGATGAGGCATCTACAGGCGTGTGAAATCAGGCGGAGTGTGACAGAGCCGATGCCCGAACCGGTCCTATCTCAAGTCGAAATCGATGCAAACAGGCGATTTTGCGCTGTGTGCATGGCTTCCGCATCTGGGTGAAAACCATACATTCGAGATCAAAGACACACATTTTGCTACGAACCGGCTTCAGTTTGATTTCAATGGCTTTTTTTCGGTTCGGCACTGGAAAGTCGCCGCGAGACGTAAACTCCGGGGATGTTCAGTTATCGACACGCATTTCACGCAGGCAATCACGCCGATGTGCTCAAGCACACCGTCCTCATTGCCACTTTGCAGCATCTCACGCAAAAAGACACCGCTCTGACCGTGCTGGACACGCACGCTGGTGCGGGCCTCTATCGACTGGACAGCGAGTTTTCCGAAACCAGCGGCGAAGCAGCCGATGGCATTCAGCGTCTGTTTGGCGCCAAAGACCTGACTCCTGCGCTGCAGGATTACCTGGATGTGGTCCAGTCCTTCAACGCGGGCGGATCCCACAAGATCTATCCCGGCTCGCCCTTCATCGTGCAGCACATGCTGCGCGAGCGCGACCGCGATCGCCTCAAGCTGTTCGAACTGCACCCCACCGACACCCGCACGCTCAAGGCGAATATCGCCCAGCTCGACGCCGGTCGCCAGATTGCGGTGTTGCAGGAAGACGGTTTTGAAGGCGTGAAGAAATTCCTGCCGCCGCCGAACAAGCGCGCGCTGCTGCTGTGCGATCCCAGCTACGAGCTCAAGAACGACTACGCCCGCGTGCTGGACATGATTGAAGATTCGATGCGTCGCTTCCCGACGGGCGTCTACGCCGTCTGGTACCCGATCATCCCGCGCCCCGAAGCGCACGACATGCCGCGCCGCCTCAAGTCGCTGGCCATGAAGGCCGGCAAGTCCTGGCTGCACGCCAGCCTGACGGTGAAGTCGAGCAAGGTCAGCTCTGCAGCCACCGGCTCGCAGCGTCCTGGCTTGCCCGCCAGCGGCATGTTCTTGATCAACCCGCCGCACACGCTCAAGGCGTCGATGCAAAAGGCCTTGCCGCAAATGGCGGAGTTGCTGGCTCAGGACCGCAACGCGACGCACGCGCTGGAGTCTGGCGGCTGATCAGCCGGTTCCAGTAATCATCAAGCGGCGATTTCCGATGTCGGTATCGATATCGGTTTCGGTATCGCCCACCCCAAAGGCTGCTCAGCGTTTTCTGGCAGCCTTTTCCTTTGGACGGGACTTGTTGGCCACGTTGCGCGTCGCGACCTGGGACTTGCTGGGCACGCTCTTGCGCTGTGCGGTCGATTTTCTCGTGGCGGCAGCGCGCGGCGCGGCGCGTGTCCCCACCCCATCGGTCAGGACCACCGGCGTGGACTCGGTGTCTGGATCGAAATCATCGTCATTCGCCAACAGCAAATCATCGGGGCAGGTGTCGCTGCCCTTCTTGAGCTTCCAAAGCTCCACGGACTTGATGCCCAGGCCCTGAATGCCCAATTCCTGCGCCGCGGCCTTGCTCAGGTCGATCACGCGGCCCGGAGCGAAGGGCCCGCGGTCGTTGATGCGCACCATCACGGTTTTACCCGTCCCGGGACTGCGCACGCAGACCTTGGAGCCAAACGGCAACGAGGGATGTGCGGCGGTCAGGTCGCCGCTGTCAAAACGCTCGCCGCTCGCCGTCTTGCGCCCATGGAACTGACCGCCATACCAGGACGCCATTCCGGTCCCGAGCAGGCTGCCCGTGCCGGTATCGGACTTCAAACCCTCGCCAGAACCGGACTCGCTCGTCACCAGACCTTGATTGGACGACTTGCCCGATCGAATGCCTTCGCCACGCACCGAATTGGACCTGGCCGAATCGGTATGCAGCGCGTTGGCCAAATCGGTTTGAGGCTTGGGAACGCGGTACTGCTCCCAATTGTCGGGAACGCCCAGTCGTGGGCCAACCGAGTCGGGAGAGCCCTCCGCGCTGGCCACGGGTGGCGATACGGTGAGGGGAGAAGGAAGCTTCGGCTTGATGGCCTCGGGCACAGGGGCCTTCGACGGATTGACGCCGGGATTGGCCGGATCTTGATTCGCTTCGGGTTGAATGGGCTGCACCGTACAGCCTGCCAACACGCCGCCCAGCACCCAGCAGCCAACGACTTTCAGGAGTCGGTCAGCGCGGAGGGGACTGGGTACCGCCAAAGGCAGTGAGAGGCATTTTTTGATATCTGCGGTGTTCATTCACTTGGCCCGACGTTCGAGACGCCGGGGAGTCAACGGCCGCAAGCATACGATGAGTTTCTGCTTCTGGATGTTCTTTACATACATCCATTGATCGAGCTCGACGACGACAAAGAAGTTCCTCGTGTTACCTGTTTTGGCTATCAAAGTGCTTGTTTTCAGGGGTTTTCGCAAACTGGCGAAGACTGATTTGTCAGCCATTGACCGAAGTGGGCGACAACACACTGAAACGAAAGGAAATGTCAACGCCAACAAAAACAGCCACATCGAGCGATGTGGCTGCCGGAAAGTGAGCGTGATTTACAGACCGATTCGGTCGCAAATTTCCAATGTGGGAGCGCTCTGGTTCATCGTGTAGAAATGCACGCTCGGTGCGCCGCCCGCGCGCAATTGCTCGCACAGGTGGCTCACCACGTCGAGGCCGAACGCACGAATGCTGGCCATGTCGTCGCCGTAGCCTTGCAGGCGCAAACGGATCCAGCGTGGGATCTCGGCACCGCAGGCATCGGAGAAGCGCATCAGCTGCGTCGAGCCGATGATCGGCATGATGCCGGGCACCACGGGCACATCGGCACCGAGCTTGCGCGTGTCATCGACAAAGCGGAAATACGCATCGGCGTTGAAGAAATACTGCGTGATGGCCGAGTCCGCGCCCGCCTTCACCTTGGTCACATAGGCCTGCAGATCGGCATCGGCCGAGCGCGCTTGCGGGTGCACTTCGGGATACGCGGCCACTTCGATGTGGAAGTCTGTGCCGGTCTCTTCGCGGATGAAGCTGACCAGATCGCTTGCGTAGTGAAACTCACCGCCCATGCCATAGCCGCTGGGCAGATCGCCACGCAAGGCCACGAGTCGGCGCACGCCCATTTGCTTGAGCTGCGCAAGCTGCTCGCGCACGCTGTCACGCGTCGCGCCGATGCACGAGAAATGCGACGCCGCATCCATGCCCTCGGCCAGAATTTGCTTGACCGTGTTGAACGTGCCTTCTTGCGTGGAGCCGCCCGCGCCGTAGGTCACCGAGCAGAACTCGGGCTTGCGCTGGTAGAGCGCCGCGCGCACACCGCGCAGCTTCTCCGCGCCCTCGGGGGTCTTGGGCGGGAAGAATTCAAAACTGACCGGGAGTGATGGCTTGTTTTTGGGTTCGTTCTGGCTCATGCCGCGTTCCTCGCATACACAAAAAATTCACGGTTTCCGTCGCCGCCTTCGATCGCGCTGTCGAGCCATTGCTCGACCTTCAGGCCGACCGATTCGCAGCACTCACGAATGCGCTGCTCGACCTGCGCATACAGCGCCGTGTCGCGCACAATGCCGCCCTTGCCGACCTGGCCGGGCTGCAATTCAAACTGCGGCTTGACCAACATGAGCAGCACGCCATCGGGCTTCAGCAGCGGCTTGATGGCCGGCAGAATCAGCGTGAGCGAGATGAAGGACACGTCACCGGTGATGAAATCGAACTCGGGCGTGATGTCCACACGCTCGGTACCGGGACGACGCTTGCGCTTGACCGGCAACGCGCCGGCCGCACGGGCCTTGGCCCTCGCGGCGCGCTCGGACTTGAACGACTCCACGTCCTGCTCCTTGGCGTCGTCGGAGTCGTCGTACTCTTCATCGACCATGCCGCCATTGCGCATCCAGGCGTAGGGAGCAACGGGTTGTGTGTCGTTGTCTTCCTCTTCCTCGACCACTTCGCAGAGCGATTCTTCGCACGCTTCCTGCAGCGATTCGGCGGTGACGGAACGGGCGTTCAAGCCCTCCACACACACCACGCGCGGATCGTCGCGCAGCTTGTCGTGCAATTGCGCATGACCGACGTCGACGCCGATCACCTGCGCCGCATCCAGCTGCAGCAGGCAATCCGTGAAGCCGCCGGTGCTCTGGCCCACGTCGAGGCAGCGCAGACCGCTCACCTTGATGCCGGTGGCTGCCAAAGCGCCTTCAAGCTTGAGGCCGCCACGCGAGATGTACTTGGCTTCAGCCGCGTCCAGCAGCTCCACTTCGGCCATCTCTGGAATTTCGTCACCATTCTTGGCCACTTTCAGCCAAGGCAAGCCCGCAGCCAAGCGCCATTGCACGCCAGCCGCGATCAAACGCTGGGCTTGCGAACGTGTAGTGGCATGGCCTTTTTCAACCAGAAAAACATCTGCGCGCATTGCGCCTCCAAAAAAATCTTGTCGCTGAGCGAACGCCACTGGCGCTCACCCTTGCCTCTCCCACTCGCAAACAGGCATGCGAACGGGAGAGTGGTGAAGAGGCCGCATGCGACGCGGCCTCTTTTGAGATTCACCTCACCTGCGCCTGTGCGCAAGAGGGCAAATCCAACCGATCAATAACGGTACGTATCTGGCTTGTAAGGGCCGTTCTTGTCCACACCGATGTAGGAAGCTTGCGAATCCGACAGCTCGGTCAGCACCGCGCCGACCTTCTTCAGGTGCAGGCGAGCGACCTTCTCGTCCAGAATCTTCGGCAGCACGTAGACCTTGCCGACTTGGTAAGCGTCAGGCTTGGTGAACAGCTCGATCTGAGCGATGGTCTGGTTCGCGAACGAAGACGACATCACGAAGCTGGGGTGGCCCGTTGCGCAACCCAGGTTCACCAGACGGCCCTTGGCCAGCAGGGTGATCTTCTTGCCATCGGGGAAAGTGATCTGGTCGACTTGCGGCTTGATCTCTTCCCACTCGTACTTCTCGATCGACGCCACGTCGATTTCGTTGTCGAAGTGACCGATGTTGCAGACGATGGCCTCATCCTTCATGGCGACCATGTGCTCGTGGCGAATGATGTCCTTGTTGCCGGTGGTGGTCACGAAGATGTCGCACTTGTCGGCGGCATATTCCATGGTCACAACCTTGTAGCCTTCCATCGCGGCTTGC
>CALMCS010000811.1 GCA_937862875.1 uncultured Comamonadaceae bacterium | reverse complement strand
GACAGCAGGCGCTGGCTTGGGTGCGGGGGCAACCACCGCGGGCTTGGCTTGCGGCACCACGGGAGGAGCTGGTGGCGGCGGCGGAGGTGGCGGCGTCACATCGATCACGACCGGTGCGGGTTCAGGCGGGGCAACCGGCGCAGGGGTCGGAATGGGAGCCGGGGCCGGAGCTGGAACTAGGACCGGTGCAGGTTCGGGCTGCACCACCGCACTCGCCACAACGGCCGGTGAAGGCGTTGGCGCTGGCGCGGATGCTTTGGGTGAAAACTGCAACCAGGCCAGCACCAGCGCAATCGCTGCGGCACCCGCCGCGATCAGCCAGACCAGGCGATTGCCGCCGCTGCTTTGAGGAACTTCAGCCGCGGAAGACGCTGCCACCGCGGGCGTGTGCAGCCCCGGCACGCCGCCCCTGCCGCGTTCTGCTTGTGCGCGCCGCAGCGCATCGAGGATATAGGACATGAAAGGCTCAGGCTCCAGTTCGCAGGCGCGGTTCGGTCACACCAGCGGCGCGGTTCAATAACATCAAGGTCAACGGGCCAGCCTGGCCATCGGGCGTCAAGCCCTGGTTCAGCTGAAACTGGCGAATGCGGGCGCGGCGCGTGGCCACGGATTTGCCAGCGGTGCTCTTGGCCGCATCTTTGGCCGCGGGGCCGAGCGCGCGTTCGAGCTGCTCGTCCAGCCATTCCACCGCGGCCGCATTGCCGCTGATGTCGCTGTTGCCGGCCAATGCCTTGGGCGCGCGCCACAGCGTGGTGATCTCGCCGTGCCACATCGCCGCCAGCTCGTTCACGGGAATTTCCAGCCGCGAGCCGTTCGCGCCTTCGAGCCAGGCTTTTTCTTCGTTCAAGCCCTGGAGCACCACGCTGACGGTGCTGGGTTGCTGCGCATCCCCCGACAGCAAGGTCAACAGCACCGGGCGGTTCAACTGCTTGACCAACGCCAGACCGGCACGCCGATTGCGGTAGCACTGCAGGCCTTCGCGAGCGAGCGCCGGACAGGGATCGGCGCTTTTGCCGGTCAGCTGAATATTCCAGTTGGCGGCCAACACCTTCCACGCGGCAAAGCCGTCGTCGGCGGATTGGGCCTGCAGAAATTGCGGCAGCGTCATCGAGTCGGCGGCATCTTGCGCCGCTTCCACCGCTGCGCTTGCGGCAGGCAAAACGGGCGAAGCGACCGTCGCATGCGGGCTTGCCATTGCTGCGTGTGACGCGCTCGATGCGCTCGAGGCAGGCGGCAGCGCGGCACTCGCGGGCGTCTCCACCACCGCCGGCGCAGCGCCGCCACTCGGTGCCGTTCCGCCGCGCAAGGCCCAGCCTGCACCGCCGGCAATCAGGGCCAGCGCCAACATGCCCACGGGCCACAGAACGCGCGACGTCAGCGTCGCGTTGCCTGCGGCCTTGGGCGCACTCGCCACATCAAACACCTCGCGCGCGGCCTGGCGCACCACGGTGTCGCTCACCTCGCGCGAGCCCGCCGAATACGCGCCAAGCAAGGCCCGGTCGCACAACAGATTGATGCGCCGCGGCACGCCGCCCGCGAGCGCATGCACGCGCTGCAGCGCCTTGGGGCCAAACGGCGACGGGCCCTTGAGCCCCGCCACCGACAACCGATGCGCGACATATTGGCGCGTTTCATCCACGCTCAGGGCGTTCAGGTGGTAGCGCGCAATCACGCGCTGCGCGAGCTGTTCCATGGCCGGATCGGCAATCATCGTGCGCAGCTCCGGCTGGCCGATGAGCACGATCTGCAGCAGCTTGCGCTCGCTGGTTTCGAGGTTGGTCAGCAGCCGCAACTGCTCGAGCACATCGGGTGCGAGGTTCTGTGCCTCGTCGATGATGAGCACGTTGTTGCGGCCCTTGGCATACGAGTCGAGCAGAAACGCGTTGAGCGGATCGATGCAGTCCTTGATCGTCTCCGAACCCGGCACGGCCGGCGCGTGCTGCACACCAAACTCATCGCAGATCGAGCGCAGCAGCTCCTGCACCGTGAGCTTGGGATTGAAGATATAGGCCACGTTGCAATGCGCCGGAATCTGCTCCAGAAAGCAGCGACAGACCGTCGTCTTGCCGGTGCCGATCTCGCCGGTGAGCAAGACAAAGCCGCCCCCCGCCTCCAGCCCATACAGCAAGTGAGCCAACGCCTCGCGGTGGCGTTCGCTCATGAACAGGTAGCGCGGATCGGGCGCAATGGAAAAGGGTGGATGCTCCAGCCCAAAAAACGAGGCGTACATAGGTGCTGAGGATACCGCCTGCGTCCGACCCGCCCATGAAATTCGTTCGCAGCATGGTGAATCCGCACAGAAATATGCGCGCAAACGCATCGGCGCAAGAGCTGGAAAACCCCCTATGCCTCGTAAACGCCCGAAATTTGGGCTTCACCACAACGGTGCAGGGTTAGACCCGGGAGGACTAACCCGCAAATTGTCAACACCAAGACATATTGGCGTCAAATCGATCCCTACTATTCGCAACATCTTGATGGACAAAGCCTTTCGACTTCGAAATAGATGAGGCCCCATCTGTCCCCTAACTGGATAGGTACAGGAATGAAGAGCACGTTCCCCCATTTGCTGCTGCAACACGCTGGCGAGAGGCCGGATGCAGCAGCCCTGCGCGAGAAAGAGTACGGCATCTGGCAAACCTGGAGCTGGCGCGAAGCCGCTACCGAGGTGCGCCAAATGGCCTGCGGCCTGCTTACGCTGGGTTTCGAGCGGGGACAGAACCTTGCTTTTGTGAGCGACAACCGCCCGCATCTGTATCTCGGCTTTGTGGCCGTACAGAGCGTGGGTGGCGTGCCGATTCCGCTGTACCAGGACGCGGTCGCCAGCGAAATGATCTTCGTGATGGAAGACGCCGAAATCGCGTTTGCCTTCGCTGAAAATCAGGAACAGGTCGACAAGCTGCTGGAAGTGCGCGAGTCCGTTCCGTCGATTCGCCACATCATTTACGACGACCCACGCGGTCTGCGCAAATACGACCAGCCCGGTCTCATCAGCACCGCCGACCTGATGGCCAAGGGTGCGGAGTGGGACCTCGAGCATCCCGGTGAATGGGAAAAACTCGTCGACCGCATCGAGCCCGAAGATGTCTCGGTGATCCTCTACACCTCGGGCACCACCGGCAAGCCCAAGGGCGTGTGCCAGACCCACTACAGCTTCTCCGGATCGGCCAAGGGCGCGATCGAAGTCGACAACCTGAACCCGAGCGACAACGTCATCTCCTACCTGCCACCGGCATGGGTCGGCGATCACCTGTTCTCGCTGGCGCAGTGGTTGACGGCCGGCTTCACCATCAACTGCCCCGAGTCCGCAGCGACGATCAACATCGACCTGCGCGAAATCGGCCCCACCTATTACTTCGCACCACCGCGCGTGTTCGAAGGCATGCTCACCTCCGTGTCGATCCGCATGGAAGACGCGGCCAAGCCCAAGCGCTGGCTGTACGAGCAATGCATGCAACTGGCGCGCCGCGTCGGCTCGGACATCCTCGACGGCAAGCCCGTCGGCGCGATGGACCGCTTCAAATACAAGCTCGGCGACATGCTGATCTACGGACCGCTGCGCAACGTGATGGGCCTGTCGCGCATTCGCGTGGCCTACACCGCCGGCGCTGCGATCGGACCGGACCTGTTCCGTTTCTTCCGCTCCATCGGCATCAACCTGAAGCAGTTGTACGGACAGACCGAAACCTGCGCCTACGTCTGCATTCAGCGCGACCGCGCCGTCAAGCTGAACAGCGTGGGACGTGCCGCTCCGGGCGTCGAAGTGAAGATTGCGGACAACGGCGAGGTGCTGGTCAAGGGCGTTTCGGTGCTCAAGGAATACTACAAGCGCCCCGACGCCACGGCCGAAGTGATCGACGAAAACGGCTACTTCCACACCGGCGATGCGGGCGTGCTGGATGCCGACGGCGACCTGCGCATCATCGACCGCGCCAAGGACGTCGGCAAGACCAACAGCGGTGCGATGTTTGCACCGAACTACATCGAGAACAAGCTCAAGTTCTTCCCGCAGATCAAGGAAGCCGTGTGCTTCGGCAATGCGCGCGATCAGGTCTGTGCGTTCATCAACATCGACTACGAAGCGGTGGGCAACTGGGCCGAGCGCCAGGGCATGCCGTACGGCGGTTATGTCGATCTGGCCACCAAGGACAAGGTGATCACGCTGATCGCCGAGTGCATCGGTCAGGTCAACAAGGACCTCGCGGGCGAGCCCGGCATGGCGGACACGCAGATCGCGCGCTTCATCGTTCTGCACAAGGAACTCGATCCGGATGACGATGAGTTGACCCGTACCCGCAAGGTGCGCCGCAACTTCATCGCGGACAAATATGGCGTGCTCGTCGATGCGCTTTACGGCGGAAAGACCGAGCAATTTGTTGAAACCCAGGTGAAGTTCGAGGATGGCCGCAAAGGCAGCGTGAGTGCCACGCTGAAGATCGCCGACGCCAAACTCCACAAAGCCGCCTG
The DNA here is from genome assembly GCA_937862875.1 of uncultured Comamonadaceae bacterium. Taxonomy (GTDB): domain Bacteria; phylum Pseudomonadota; class Gammaproteobacteria; order Burkholderiales; family Burkholderiaceae_C; genus Diaphorobacter_A. Next base: position 4,936 of record CALMCS010000811.1, on the reverse strand, counting down.
AGCCGCAACACGAGGCAAGCACCCATCATGAGCAGCAAACAAATCGGCGATGTCATTCTCGACATCAAGAACATCAGCCTGAGATTCGGCGGCGTCAAGGCGCTCACCGACATTTCATTCAACGTGCGCGAGCACGAAATCCGCTCGATCATCGGCCCGAACGGTGCCGGCAAGAGCTCGATGCTCAACTGCATCAACGGTGTCTACACGCCCAGCGAAGGCTCGATCGCGTTTCGCGGCAAGACCTTCGATCACATGAACAGCCGCCAGGTCGCGGAGATGGGCGTCGCACGCACGTTCCAGAACCTGGCACTGTTCAAGGGCATGAGCGTGATCGACAACATCATGACCGGCCGCAACCTCAAGATCAAAAGCAATCTGCTGCTGCAGGCACTGCGCATTGGTCCTGCGGAGCGCGAAGAAATTCGCCACCGCGAGTTTGTCGAACACATCATCGACTTCCTCGAAATTCAGGCCTTCCGCAAGACGCCGGTCGGCCAACTGCCCTACGGCCTGCAAAAGCGCGTCGACCTGGGCCGGGCGCTCGCGATGGAGCCGCAGGTGCTGCTGCTCGACGAGCCGATGGCCGGTATGAACGTGGAAGAAAAGCAGGACATGTGCCGCTTCATTCTCGATGTCAATGACGAGTTCGGCACCACGATTGTGCTCATCGAACACGACATGGGCGTGGTGATGGACATCTCCGATCGCGTGGTCGTTCTCGACTACGGCAAGAAGATCGGCGACGGCGAGCCTGAAGAAGTACGCAACAACGAAGACGTGATCCGTGCCTATCTCGGCACCGGTCACTGAAACGCCAAGCAAATAGCGGAGACAAGCAATGGCATTTTTTCTGGAAACCCTGTTTGGCGGCCTCATGGCCGGCATGCTCTACGCGCTCGTCGCGCTGGGGTTCGTGCTGATCTTCAAGGCATCGGGCGTCTTCAACTTCGCTCAGGGCGCGATGGTGCTGTTCGCAGCGCTGGCGATGGCGCGCTTTGCCGAGTGGATCCCGCAATGGACCGGCATCGAAAACAAGATCGTCTCGAACGTGGCGGCCTTCATTCTGGCCGCGATCGTGATGTTCATCTGCGCCTGGCTGATCGAGCGACTGGTGCTGCGCCACCTCGTCAATCAGGAAGCCGCAACGCTCTTGATGGCCACACTCGGCATCACCTACTTTCTGGAAGGCGTGGGCCAGACGATCTTCGGCAGCGAGATCTACAAGATCGACATCGGCATGCCCAAGGATCCGGTGTTTCTGTTCGAGTCGATGTTCGACGGCGGCGTGATGGTGAATCAGGAAGACGTGATCGCCGCGGTGATCGCGGCCTGTCTGGTCGTGGCCCTGTCCATCTTCTTCCAGAAAACCAAGACCGGCCGCGCTCTGCGTGCGGTGGCGGATGACCACCAGGCCGCGCAATCGATCGGTATTCCGCTCAATCGCATCTGGGTCATCGTGTGGTGTGTGGCAGGCATTGTGGCGCTGGTCGCCGGCATGATCTGGGGCTCCAAGCTCGGCGTGCAATTCACGCTGACCACGGTCGCTCTGCGCGCCCTGCCCGTCGTGATTCTGGGCGGCCTGACATCGGTGCCCGGCGCGATCATCGGCGGCCTGATCATCGGTGTGGGCGAGAAATTGTCCGAAGTCTATCTGGGACCTTTCGTGGGCGGCGGTATCGAAATCTGGTTCGCCTACGTACTGGCACTGGGCTTCCTGTTGATCCGGCCTCAGGGCTTGTTCGGCGAGAAGATCATTGATCGCGTCTGAACTGCGTTCACCACTAAAACACCTAGGAAACACACATGTTTTATCGTGAAAACGGCCAGTTCAAAACGAGCTACCAAGCCGACCAGCAAATATTCCCGATTCGTCAGGACAAGATTGGCGTGTGGCTGCTGATTGCAGCGGCGTTCATCCTGGTCCCGATGGTCGCAACCGACTACATCTACCAGGCGATTCTGATTCCGCTGACCATCATGTCGCTCGCCGCTCTGGGCGTGAACATTCTGGTCGGTTACTGCGGACAGATCTCGCTCGGCTCCGGCGCCTTCATGGCCGTGGGTGCCTACGGCGCGTTCAACTTCATGGCCCGCATCCCCGGCATGCCGCTGGTGCTGGCCCTGATTCTGGGCGGCCTGTGCGCCACCTTCTTCGGCATCCTGTTCGGCCTGCCGAGTCTGCGTGTGAAGGGTCTGTACCTCGCCGTCGCCACACTGGCCGCGCAGTTCTTCAGCGACTGGATGTTCCTGCGCATCAAGTGGTTCACCAACGATTCGCCGTCCGGTTCGGTCTCGGTCTCGCACCTCAACTTCTTCGGCATCCCGATCGAGTCGGCGATCTCCGAATACCTGTTCTGCCTCGGCGTGCTGGTGGTGATTGCGATCCTTGCGAAGAACCTGGTGCGCGGCGCGATTGGCCGCGAGTGGATGGCGATTCGCGACATGGACGTGGCCGCTTCGGTGATCGGCATTCGCCCGATGTACGCCAAGCTCAGCGCGTTTGCCGTGAGCTCTTTCATCATCGGTGTGGCGGGCGCTCTGTGGGCCTTCGTTCACCTCGGCGCATGGGAGCCTGCCGCGTTCTCGGTGGACATCTCCTTCAAGCTGTTGTTCATGGTGATCATCGGCGGCATGGGCTCGATCATGGGCAGCTTCTTCGGCGCGGCGTTCATCGTGGTGCTGCCGATTGTGCTGAGCCTGGTGCTGCCAGCAGCCGCTTCCATGATCGGCGTTCAGATGTCGACGGCCGGTGTGTCGCACGCCGAGTTCATCATCTTCGGCGCGCTGATCGTGTGGTTCCTGATTGTCGAGCCGCATGGTCTCGCCAAGCTGTGGTCCATCGGCAAGCAGAAGATGCGTGTCTGGCCTTTCCCCCACTGAGCGCATTGATCGCATCGTTCCCATCGAATTCATTCCGTGTGTTGTGTGCGCATGCAGCGCAACAAAAGTTGGCTCAATTGAAGTGAAGTACGTTAATTTCTTAAGGAGACAAACCATGAAGTTCACCCGTCTGGCATTGGCCGCTACGCTGGTCGCCACAAGCGCCGGCTTCGTCGGCAGCGCGTTCGCTCAAGATCAGTTCATTCCACTGCTCTCCTACCGCACCGGTGCCTACGCGCCCAACGGTATTCCATGGGCCAACGGCAAGCAGGATTACCTCAAGCTCGTCAACGAGCGCGACGGCGGTATCAACGGCGTGAAGATCGCTTTTGAAGAGTGCGAAACCGGCTACGCCACCGACCGTGGTGTGGAGTGCTACGAACGTCTGAAGAGCCGTCCCTTCGTGGCCGCCGTGGATCCACAGGCCACCGGCATCACCTTCGCGCTGACCGAAAAAGCTCCCGTCGACAAGATCCCGCTGATCACCCTGGGCTACGGTCTGTCGATCGCCAAGGACGGCAACGCCTTCCCATGGAACTTCCCCTTCATGGGCAGCTACTGGACCGGCTCCGACATCCTGATCCAACACATCGCCAAGAAGGCCGGTGGCTTCGACAAGCTCAAGGGCAAGAAGATCGCCCTGATCTATCACGACAGCCCGTTCGGCAAGGAGCCTATCCCCGTGCTGCAGGAGCGCGCAAAGATGCACGGCTTCGAGCTGCAACTGCTGCCCGTGACAGCACCCGGCGTCGAGCAGAAGGCCACCTGGCTGCAACTGCGCCAGAGCCGTCCTGACTACGCACTGCTGTGGGGTTGGGGCGTGATGAACTCCACCGCACTGAAAGAAGCGCAAGCCACGGGCTTCCCGCGCGACAAGCTGTATGGCGTGTGGTGGGCAGGTGCCGAGCCGGACGTGCGTGACGTGGGCGAAGGCGCCAAGGGTTACCAGGCACTGGCGCTGAACGGTTTCGGTCAGACCACCAAGGTATCGCAGGACGTGCTCAAGTTTGTGCACGACAAGAAGGCCGGCACCGGTCCACGCGATGAAGTCGGCTCCGTGCTGTACACCCGCGGCATGATCATCTCGATGCTGACCGTGGAAGCCATCCGCACCGCACAGGAAAAGTACGGCAAGGGCAAGGCCATGACCGGCGAGCAAGTGCGCTGGGGTTATGAAAACCTGAACCTCACCGAGGCACGCCTGAAGGAGCTGGGCTTCGACCAGATCATGCGTCCCGTGAAGACCGCCTGCAACGACCACATGGGTTCGAGCTGGGCTCGCATCCACTCGTGGGATGGCAAGAAGTGGAACATGGGCAGCGACTGGTATCAGGCGGATGACAAGGTTCTGGATCCGCTGATCAAGGAGCAGGGCGACAAGTATCTGGCCGACAAGAAGATGACCCGTCGCGCCGAATGCAAGTAAGCCAGCAAGCAAGCAAACAGGTAGTTAAGTAAGAGGTAAGCACTGGACGCGCGCACTCCGCGCGTTCAGTCCTCATCCGAAAGCCTCGATCTGCGTGGCTTTCGATTGGGTAGAAAGGCTCGAACATGGAACCGAAAAACATCGTTCTCAACGTCAACGGCATCGAGGTGATCTACAACCACGTGATCCTCGTGCTCAAAGGCGTCTCGCTGCAGGTGCCGGAGCGCGGCATTGTGGCGTTGCTGGGTGGCAATGGCGCAGGCAAAACCACGACGCTGCGTGCGATCTCCAACTTGCTCAAGGGCGAGCGTGGCGAGGTCACCAAAGGCTCGATCGAGTTGCGCGGCGAGCAGATCGAAAATCTCTCGCCCGCCGACCTGGTCAAGCGCGGCGTGGTGCAGGTGATGGAAGGGCGTCATTGCTTCGCGCATTTGACGAGCGAAGAAAACCTGCTCACCGGCTCGTACACGCGCAGCGACAAGGGCGAGATCGCGGCCAATCTGGAGAAGGTCTATACCTACTTCCCGCGCCTGAAGACGCGCCGCACCTCGCAGGCCGCGTACACCTCGGGTGGCGAGCAGCAGATGTGCGCCATTGGCCGCGCGCTGATGGCCAACCCCAGCATGG
>CALMCS010000810.1 GCA_937862875.1 uncultured Comamonadaceae bacterium | reverse complement strand
TCAACTGTTTGTCGCTAGCCCATCAAACCGCAGCAGGTTCCTCATCGACCGTTGCGCCTGGATGGCGCGCAAATCGGCGCGGCTCCGTGCCATGCACCGGATCGTTTTCACCCCAAGGCCAGCCGCCGAACTGGGTGCGGCGGAAGTCCTGCATGGCCTGCATGATTTCCTGCTCGGTGTTCATCACGAACGGGCCGTATTGCGCCACCGGTTGGCCGATGGGCACGCCTTGCAGCATCAGGCATTCGACTGCATCGTCGCCGTTGTTGAACAGCTCCACGGCCTCACCGGCGCGCAGCTCGATCGCCTCGTGGCTGTCCAGTTGCTGGCCTGCGACTTGCAGCTTGCCGCCGACGAACCAATACAGCATGCGGCGCGTGGCAGCGTTGTGCGCAGCGGGCATGGTCCAACGTGCGCCGGGCTCGAGGGTGAGCGTCCAGATCGCCAGATCGTGCTCTGGCTTGGCGGCCCACGACTCGGGTGGCGGTGGCAGGGGTTGGTCCGCACCTGCAAGTGCTCCGGCGATCACCGTGACCGTGGTGTGCTTGCCGGCGTCGTCGGTGTGCACCAGGCGCGGGATGCGTTCGTTCCACAGCATCGTGAAATGCGGCGCGGCCATTTTCTGGTCGGCGGGCAGGTTCAGCCAGATCTGGAACAGCTCGAGCGGGTTGGGCTTGTCGTGATTGAGCAGCGGGAACATCTCCGAATGCATGATGCCCTTGCCCGCAGTGAGCCACTGCACATCGCCGCCGCCAAAGCGCGCAGCTGCACCCAGCGAGTCGGAGTGGTCGATCAGTCCGTCGCGCACCAGCGTCACGGTTTCGAAGCCGCGATGGGGGTGACCCGGGAAGCCCGGCACCACTTCGCCGTGGTACATGTTGAAGCCGTCCTTGCCGCTGAAATCGCTGCCGATCTCGCGCTCGTCCAGATCCACCGCCTGCACGCCGAGTTCGCCGTTGCTGGCGGGATAGGCGTCGTTGTGGTGGGCGCAGAAAAGAAACGGGTCGACGGTGGGCCAGAGGCGGCCCAGCGGCTGGGTTTTCAAGATGACGTTGCTCATGGGGTACTCCTTTTGTCGCCAACGGCACCGTAAGGCCTTGGTCGTTCAGACCTTGTAGATAGGGGGTGTTTGGCGAATTGCGAGGGGCGCAATGTCCTGCCCATGGAACGGTCCATTGCGCCGGCAAGACCAGTCGGCGGCGTCAGTGGGTGAGTGGCTGAATCAGCTCGGTGCGCCACATGCGGGTGTCGAGGCCGCGCTCGGGGCCGCTCAGGTAGCACTCCCACAGGTCGCTGGTGGTCTCCCGGCCCTGTTGCTGGATCCAATGTTGAAACTCACCCCACGAGTCGGGCAGATTTTCGTAGCGGCCGGTGTGCACGGTGCGCGCCACCAGCATGGCGGGCCAGTCACTGGGGTGCACTCGGCCGCTCGCGGCAATCGCCTGGTCCACCGGGACGCCGATTTCAAAATCGAAGCAATCGGTCGGCCTGCGCAAATGGTGGGTGTACAGCGCCGCCACGGGGTTGGCCCCTTGCAGCTGAATGGTGTCGAGCAGCTCGCGAACGCCCCTGCCCATCACCAGATGGATTTCTTCGCGCGTGCAGCGTACGGCGATCACCGCCGTCAGGTGTCGAGGCAATAGCTCGATGATCTCTGGTGGCTCAATCATGGCGTGCTCCTAGCTGAGTCAAACCGACTCCACCATCGTAGTGCAGCGCCGCGCGGATTTCTATAGGACGAGAGCGCACAGCGGCGCTCGGTCCGGTGTGTTCGTGGTGACTTACTTGGTGCGGCGTCCGAGCCACCAGCCCAGGGCCAGCCCCACCGAGCCCAGCACGATCGCGGCGGTCGCGGCCTCGGCACGGGCGGTGCGCACGCCTCCGTCGATCGAGGTGGCGGTCGATGGTTCGTAAAGATTTCCGTCGCTCACGGGAGCCGGATCGGAGTGCCGCAGATTGCGCGCGCCCAGCCAATGCATTGCGCGACCAAACAAGGTGGGCGACACGGCATGGGCCACGCGGCTTGGCAGTGCGCCTGCGCCAATCCAGGTCACCGGCTTGGGATGGGGCGAATAGGCCAGCGCCACAATCGCCTGCGCCACGCGGCGCGGGTCGAGCATCGGCAGCGGCATGCGCAAGCGCCGTCCCGTGTAATTGGCGCCGTGGGCCAGACCGGGCGTGTCCACCACGGTGGGGGCGACGTCGCAGATATGCACGTTGGGCAGGTCCGCCACTTCCGCGCGCAGGCTCTCGGACAGGCCGCGCACGCCGAACTTGCTGGCGCTGTAGGCGGCGGCAAACGGCGTTCCGACCCAGCCGCCCATGGAGTTGAGGTTGACCAGCAAGCCCCGGCCGGTTTCGCGGAAATGCTGGATGGCCGCATGGGCCCCGTACAGGTGGCCCATGAGGTTGGATTCGATGACGCGGCGGCTCGCGGCCAGAGGCACGCCATCAAAGCGCCCCACGGCACCCACGCCTGCGGCATTCACCCAGACATCGATGCGGCCGTAGTGGCTCACCGTGCGCTGTGCGAGCTTTTCGACTGCGGCTGAGTCCGTGACATCGGTGGGGATGCCCAATGCCGATCCGCCTTCTGCCAGGCATTCCATCACCACCGGGGCCAGCGTGTCTGCGCTGCGTGCGGCGAGCACCAGCTTGGCGCCGCGCTTGGCAAACGCGACCGCAGTGGCGTGGCCAATCCCGCTGGAGGCCCCCACAACCACCACGACGAGCTGACGCTGTTGCGCGGGTTGTTGGGACGATGTTCGTTTCGAGTTTTCTTGACTTGGGCGTGTGAGTGATCTCATGGACAGTGCTTCTCCTTCAGCTCAGCGGGTGCGGCAAACTTTCGAAAAAGCTTAACGAACCCGGCTCTCATTTGTAACCGCGTCATCCCCTAGGCCACGTAGGACAGGTTCACAAATGCGTCATCTGCCCGCGTGCCGACCCACGCCGACTACCGCTACAGCGACGCCTTGGGCTTGAGCTGCACCGCCAAGCCCTTGGGCGTGACGGTGAATTGCCCGGGCTCGAGCCCCAGACCATTGGTCAGCGCCAGATCCTGTTCGCTGAGTTGGTAGAGCACCACCTCCTGCAACGAACGCTGCGCGAGTGCCGAGCCATATTGCTGCAACAGTTGTTCGCCCGAAAGGTTCAGCCCGTCCATGCGCAGGCCATTCAACTGCAATTGCGTCGCGCGCAGGGTGCGATCGGACGGCTCGTAGCGCAGAGAAAAGTCCACGTCGAGCGTCCCATGGTAGTTGCGTTGCTGCAGCAGCGGGCCCGAGGCCACGACGACCAGCACCGTGTTGAGCTGGTTCTGCTCCGGCTTCAATTGGATCTGCGGATGGGTCAGCTCCAGATTGAGCAGCCCGTTCATCGCGTATTTGCGCGGAAACTTGCGCTCTACCGCTTCCTGCAGCTGCGCGGCGGGGATCGTGAAGCTCGGTTGGGCAAAGGCATTGGACGATGCCGCGCACCCGGACACCAGCAACCCGGCCGCCACCAGGCTGAACAGCAGCCATCGCCGCCGCTCGCCCTGCCCGCCTTCGTTGTTCATCTTGCTCATATGTGTGTCGCAGTCATGCCATGCGCCGTGCCAGTGAAAACCATTCGCGCATTGTCACGCGCGCGCAAGGTGACAAAAAGAAAAGGGTTGCTCGTGCGCAATACACAAACAACCCTCAAACAAACGCGCACAACTAACTCAGTTTTGCCGCGCACTGATCGTCAATCGATCAGTGCGCGCCTTCTCAGCCCTCACGCGACCACCAGGACCCGCGCTCCGTGCTGAAGTCAAATTCGCTTCAATTGCGATTGGCGGTATCGGTAGTCGCCTTCACGCCCAGCATCGCATCACGCAGTTTCCAATCCGCAGGCGTTGGACCAAGCCAGATGCCTGCCAGCGATTGATAGAACTGCGCCTCGGGAATCGATTCACCGGCAATCGAACCCTTGACGGTCACCACAGTGCCCTTGCCCGGGATCCAATCCAACAGGACCTGATCGCCGGCTTCGAGCTTCTTGTATTCGTTGAACAGTGCCGACATGCGCAGCATGGCGGGCATCAACTTGGCTGCGGACGCCTTGTCCAGATTCTCTTGAATGCCGCGCACGAACATGCCGCCCAACTCGTTGGCATTCACCTCGCGCAGCATCACCATGTGAATGCGCTTGGCCTCACCGGCATTGCTCAGTTCACCGTACTGCTGCACCGGTTTCTCGGTGTAGAGCGCTGCACGGTAAACCTGGAAAACGGCGCGGAAACGGGTGCCAGCGCCATTCAACTGAACGGCACGGCCACCGACCGTCGCTTTTTGAGGGAATGCTGAACTCGTAGTCACCTGAGCAGGAGCCGAAACCTGTCGCGTTTCTGCTGCTGCCGTTGGTGTTTCAGTTCGGGCCGACGCTGACAGAGACATCACGGCAAGCGCCGCACCTGCAATCAACATCACGGGTTTCATCATCTGAGACATAGACACCACCTTCCGCCAATAAATTTGGATAGGTGAATCCTACTTAATAACTTAACTATCGCATACTGTTTTCGACTGCTGTTAACAATTATTTTCGGTTGTGTCGAATGGGGTAACAGGAGACGCAGGGGCGAGCGCGATCTCACCCCTCGTCACGGTTACACAACGGGGGCGTACGGGATGGCTTGCGGGGGGTGAGCTTCACCCGCCGGGCGAAGCTCTCAGGACTACAACAGCGGCGGCGCGCCTACAAACCGTAATACGGTTGGTTGCCCTCGATCCGCACGCGTTCGCTTTCCGGAAACTGCTGCGCGGCCAGCAGGCGCTGGAGCGCGTCCCGGCCAGCGTCCTTGTGCGGCGTGTAGAACGCATTCACCGCCAGCTCGTCGAGCGCGCGCCAGCGATACACCGCGGCGTCGACAAACAGAATGTCCGCAGGCATCGGAATGCCCGCGGCCTGCAGCGCGAACATTGCGCCCAGTGCAAAGTCCTGGTGCTCGCGGCAATAGCGCGCCAGCTCGCAGAGCGGCTCGGCCCGGCTTGGACGTGCCGCATAGGCGCTCAAATAGGCCTCGCGCACGGCGGGCGCGGCGGCTCCCGTGCGCTCCAGCATCTTGGCGGCCTGGAACTGCGCAAACCAGCGCTCTTCCTCCCAGCCCCCCATGGAGGCGCGGCGCAGATACTGCGCAAGGCTTTGCTCGAAACGCCCAGCGTCGCGATAGCTCTGGGCCAGATAGAACGTGTAGCGGGTGTGGTCCGGCTCCGCGCGCAGTGCGCCCTCGAGCAGCGCGATGTCCTTCAGGTACGTGTCCGGATCGCGGGCCCGCGCGCCGTCGTGTGACACCCAGATCACCGGGCCGGGCAACTGCGCCCAGGGCTGGGCGTCCGGGGCCGTCAGGAATTCATGGATCACGCCTTCCCAGCGCCAAGGCAGTCGCGTGGCAATCAGCGCGTTGCGCTGGTACTCGGTTCCGGCCATGTGACAGGTCAGAAAGTAGCCATCCGCCTCCAGCGCCGGCCACGCAAAGTCTTCCGGCATACGCAGCTGCTCGTCGGCGTCGATGAACAGCAGATACTCGCCCCGCTCGCGCGCCAACTGCAGCGCCTCATTGCGGTTGTGCGAAAAATTCACCCAGGGCCGCTCGTGCAGTTCACCGGGCCGGTCTTTCATGAATTCGCGGATCACCTGCTGCGTGCCATCGGTCGAGCCGGTGTCGACGATCACCCACTGGTCGATCCACGGTTTCACGCTGGCAAGGCAACGCTCGATCACGTGTGCCTCGTTCTTGACGATCATGTTCAGGCAAATGGTGGGCTTGGCTGGTGGGTGCATGTGCTGACTGTAAGAAATGAGGCCGTCGAACCCTGGGGGCGCGTTGTGAAACGAATTCTACGTTTTGATACACGAATCGGCCTGGGCATTCCACTTCCATCGAAGTATCAGCCGTTGTCTCACAGACAAATCGCCCATGCGGGGCTACCGTGGATGCGTACCTCGGCGGTTCAGACCACGACTCGCCGGTACCCGTGATCGCCCCTCCTCCCACAAAACCACAGGAAATTCACGATGAGTAACAACAAATCCTCCAAAAAGGAAAAACTGCAGCTCGATCAAAAGCGCCTTGACGCGGCCAAGAAAAGTCTCGACAAGGGTGCCGTGCTGCCGGACGTCGGCCCGTACCGCGAAGACATCATCAAACTGCTCAACGACTCGCTGGCCACCGAGCTGGTGTGCGTGCTGCGCTACAAGCGCCACCACTTCACCGCCACCGGACTGGAGTCCCCCGCCATTGCCAGCGAGTTTCTGATTCACGCCAATGAAGAGCAGGCCCATGCCGATCGGCTGGCGCAGCGCATCGTCCAACTGGGCGGCGAGCCCGACCTGAACCCCGACACGCTGACCAAACGCAGCCACGCCGAATACAACGACAAGCTGGAGCTGCACGAGATGATTCGCTCCAACCTGATTGCCGAGCGCGTCGCCATCGAGGCCTATACCCAGATCATTGCGCTCATCGGCGAGAAGGACCACACCACCCGCCGCCTGATCGAGCAGATTCTGGAGCAGGAGCAAGAGCACGCGGACGAGCTGTCCGACTGGATGACGCGGGCCGGTTGATCGGTCTGCTGCGCGCATCGGGAAAAGCTTTTGCGGAGTGCGCGCAGCGCGGCGCAGCCGTCCGCTTGTGCGAACATGTGAGCCGAACGGAGTTCGACCTCTTCACGAACTCCTCTCGGAACTCTCACGCAAAAGCTTCCCATGAAAAATCAAAAAAATGTCGTCATCGCCGCCCTGACTGCGGTGCTGCTGGCCATCGCGGTGCTGCTGTACGCATCGCCCTATATCGCGCTGCACTCCATCAAGAAGGCGCTGGACAACAAGGACACCGCCGCCCTGTCGCAGTTCGTGGACTACCCCGTGCTGCGCGAAAACATGAAGGCCAAGCTGATGAGCTCCATGGGCTCGAAGCTGCCGAGCGCCGCGACCGACTCCGACAACCCGCTGGCGAACATCGGCCAGGCGATTGGCGGCATGGTGATTGGGGTGGCGGTCGACAATCTGGTGTCGCCCCAAGGCGTGCTGATGATGATGGACAGCGGCTACTTCGGCCCCAAGTTTCCATCGTCGGCCCAGCCACCGGCTGACCAAGGCGCTTCCGGCGGCAGCGCCCAGGACCCGGACAAGTCGCGCAGCCTCTCGTTGAACTACCAGGGCTTCGACAAGGTGCGCGTCTTCCGCAAGAGCGCTCCCGAGAACGCCTTCATCTTCCGCCGCGACGGCCTGATGGGCTGGAAGCTCATCAACGTGGATGCGCGCGGAATGTAAAGCTTGTTTTTCGTTCGCAGAACTCCGCGCATCGACTCCCACGGGGCGATGGCGCGGAAGTTGTGGCTATCTGCGCCACAGATCCACACTTAGCCTCTTGGCTGACACGCGTGCTGGCGCCGTTCCGTTAAAAAGAGGCCTGTTCAAAGAGCCAACAGACCACTCAACCAAGGAGTAACCCAGCATGTCCAACGTCCCTACGCCAGAGGAAACCGTCGCCAAGCGGATTCTCTTCATCATGGTCAACGAACAGGGACTGCGCGCCGGTGACGGGATGAGCCCCGACAACTTGACCCACGACCTCACGCGCCACCAGATCGCCCCTCAGGAGCAACAGCAGGCGGTGGATTATGCGAAGGAAAAGGGCTGGCTGCGCATCGGCCCGTACGGCGAATTGCAGCTCACAGAAACCGGGTTTGCGCTCGACTGATCGCGCCACCGCAGCCCTTCCACGTCAAACGCGGGCCTTGCTTTCGCGCAGACTTTGGTGGGCCTCGCCATCCCATTGCGGCGGCAATTGATCGCGTGCCCGCAAATAGTGGTGGGTGAAGACATCCAGCCACGCGGCCAGCACCTGCGATGCCGCCACCTCGCCCGCCAGATCCAGACACATCGCAGCGACCTCGCTGGTGCAGAAATGGTCACCGCGATTGGAGCGGCGCAGGCGGTAATTGGAGACCTGATCGGGGCGCAGGCTCAGCACCGGGAATCGGTCCAGATACGGACTCTTGCGAAACATCTTGCGCGCCTCGGACCAGGTCGCGTCAAGCATCACAAACAGCGGGCGCTTGGCCACCACTTCGCTTGACGGCTCACCGCTGCCGGCGTGCAGCGCGGCCAGCTCATGCACCACCCGCTCCGGCTCATGCACATACTCACCGGGAAAAACCACGTACGGCTGCCACTGCGGATCGGCCAGCAAGGCGAGCAGTTCCTCGTTGATTTCCGTGCGTGACCAGCCAAAGGCGAAGGTGTCGGGCACCACGTCGGCAATCAGCCAACCGGTGTTGCTGGGCTTGAGGGGTTCCGAGTCGTGCATCAACAGGCACACGCCCGCGCGGGTCTTCAGCTCCGGGCGCAACGGGCACATGCAGTGCGAGGGCCGCAGGCGGCAGCCTTCGCAGCGCTCGCCCTTGGGGCCTCCGCGTGCGAGAAACGGCCGGGTGCTGCGTGACAGGCGCTCCGTGCGCAGCCGCGAGACGGAATGCGGCTCGGGCACGGCCGACTCAGGTGCTGAAATATGCATCAAGCCCATCCTCGTTCAACCCTGCTTGCATTCCAGCTCGAACATGGGGACTTCGCTCGCATGGCTGAGCCAGACACCGCCGCCCAGCTCGTTGAAGTGGCTCTGCAGACCGCGTCGGTAGAGCTCGGCGCGGTGGCGAAACAGGCGCGAGTCGGTGAGGTCTTCATCGATCACGCCGCGATCGTAATCTTCGCGGCTCACGGCTTCCACATACAGGCCGCCGCGGCTCAGGCGACCCAGATTGTCGAGCGCGAGTTTCAGGTCGGACGCGCTCAGATACGGCAGCACGCCCTGGCAAATCACCAGATCGAAGGGCTCGGCGCTGCGGTAATCCACCACCGAGCCGCGCTCCCACTGGTAGCGCTCGCAAAGGTATTCGCTGAACTCCACGCCGTGATAGCTCACGCCGGGAAAATGCTGCTCCACCGCTTCGCGCCAGAGACCAATGCCGCAACCAATGTCGAGCACCCGCGCCACCGGCACGCGCAGATAGGCAAGATACGAGCAAACAAAGGCACCCAGCCGCTTCGAGTGTTCCACGTCGATGACGCTGGTCTTCTTGTCAAAGTAAAACCGCTGGTAATAGGCCTCGTCAAACCATTGCTCGCTTGCTGATTGCACGCATGCTCCTGAAAAAATGAAGGGGGTCGTCAACTGAAAGCACGGAGGGGTTCCGTGCTCTGCACTTGGCAAGAGGCGTCCACTGCGCTCGCATTGTCCGCCCGGCAAGCCAACGCCAGCTTGGGTGAATCAATGGAATGGACGAAAAGATCGTTGCGCTGCCAAAGTGCGACAAAGGTCGTTTTCACAGATCAGGTGCTGATCATCATCAGCGCGCAAGGGGGCCCAAAGTATCGCTGACCTTGCTTGACATCGCAGGCGCTGCGGTATTGCCAAGACAAAAAACCCCGCCAGCCCCACAACGGTAGGTCGGGGCGGCAGGGTCATTCACCACCGACTCAGGCGGACTTAGGCGGGCGGAATGCCAGGCACACCTTGTGGCCATCGGGATCGCGCAGATAGGCCAGATACAGACGGGCCGGGCCCTCGCCGCGGAAACCCGGTGGATCTTCGCAGGTCACGCCACCATGGGCGACACCGGCCGCGTGGGCGCGATTGACCAGGTCTTCCGACGTTGCGCCAAAGCCGACCGTGGTTCCATTGCCGACGGCTGCGGGCTCACCGTTGATCGGTGTGGTGATGGCAAAGGTACCGGCCGCACCGCGCCAGAAAAACCGGTTCCTGTTGGCGACGCCGGCCGGAATACCCAGCTCACCCAGCACCGCATCGTAGAACTTTCTGGATTGCTCCAGGTCGTTGACACCAACCATGACATGACTGAACAAATTCGTTCTCCTTTGAATGGGAACTCAAAGAATAGCTGATGCCTTGCCCATCGACCAACAGGAATGCCAGGGAGTTTCGCGAGCCACCCAACCCAGCACCGGTTTGCTGGGTACGAATCGCCACGTTCTGACACACAGAATCGCCGTTTCCCTAGCAAAAACCCTTAGGCATCCGTCCACGGGTTTGCTCTAAACTGAATACAAACAGAACTAAAGTTCTATCAGACAGACCAAACCCAGGAATCAAGATGACGGACAGCTCCCTGAAAAAGATGTGGATCGGTGGCCAGGCAGTGGATGGCGACGCAGGCGTTGCACCCTTGGTGTCGGTGAATCCGGCCACCGGGGAGGTGAATTACGAGGTCGCCGCCGCGGGTGCCAAGGCCGCGGACACCGCGGTGCGCGTGGCCGACGAGGCCGCGCGTGACAAGAAGTGGCGCAACATGCTGCCGCCCGCACGCGCCGCCATCCTGTCCCGCATCGCCGATGGCATGGAGCGCCGCAGCGAGGAGCTGGCCCGTCTGCAGATGATTGAAAACGGCAAGGTCTGGCGCGAGTGCCAGACCCAGGTGAAGAGCGCCGCCGCCACCTTCCGCTACTACGCCGCCGTGTGCGAGACCACTGGCTCCGAGGTCACTCCGGCACGCGGCGACTATCTGTCGATGTCGGTCTACGAGCCCTATGGCGTGGTCGCCGCCATCACGCCGTGGAACTCGCCCATGACGATGGAGGCGCAAAAGGTCGCGCCGGCACTGGCCGCGGGCAACGCGGTGATTCTCAAGCCCTCCGAAATCACGCCGTCCACCGGTTTGCTGCTGGCCGAAATCGCCCAGGAGGCGGGTCTGCCGCCGGGCATCCTGAACGTGTTGCCGGGCACCGGTCAGCAGGTCGGTGCGGCACTGGTCGAGCACCCGCGCGTGCGCATGGTGTCGTTCACCGGCGGCACCGAGAGCGGTCGCCGCATTGCCGAAACCGCCGCCCGCAAACTCATGCCCGTGGCGCTGGAGCTGGGCGGCAAGTCTCCGCACATCGTGTTCAACGATGCGCCCGTGGACTCCGCCGTCGCCGCTCTGGCCGGTGGTATTTTTGAAGGCAGCGGCCAGTCCTGCGTGGCCGGCTCGCGCGCCTTCGTGCAGCGCGGCGTGTACGACGAAGTGGTCGCCAAGCTCAGCGCCGTGGCGCGTTCGCTCAAGGTCGATCTGCCGGATGCCGCAGGTGCCGAGATGGGCCCGCTGGCCACCTTCGCGCATCGCGACAAGGTCGCGGCCATGGTGGAAGCCGCGCGTGCGGCCGGCGCTGACATCCTCGCCGGCGGTGCTCGCCCGGGCAGCCAGGCGCTGGAACGCGGCGCGTACTACCTGCCCACCCTGATCGGCGGCATCGACAACCACGCGGCCATCGCGCAGCAGGAAATCTTCGGCCCCGTGCTGTGCATGATTCCCTTCGATGACGAGGACGACCTCATCACGCAGGCCAACAACTCCTGCTTCGGCCTCGCCTCCGGTGTGTGGACGCGCGACTACCAGCGCGCCTGGCGCGTGGCGCGCGCGCTCGAAGCCGGCACCGTCTGGATCAACACCTACAAGCAGCTGTCGATCGCCACACCGTTCGGCGGCTTCAAGGACAGCGGCATCGGTCGTGAAAAGGGCGTGTCCGGCATGCGCCTGTATCAACAACCCAAGGGCATCTACTTCGGCATGAGCCCCATGGCTTGACGCGATCCATCCAGCGATCGCCGACGACATCACCAAACAAAACAAGACAACCAAGGAATATTCAAATGAGCACACCCACCACAATTGGCTTCATCGGCCTGGGCGTCATGGGCGAGCCGATCTGCCGCAATCTGGCGCGCAAATCGGGCGTGCCGGTGCTGGCGTTCGATCTGTCACCCGAGCCGCTGGCGCGCCTGGCGGCCGACGGCGTGAAGACCGTGGCCTCGCCCGCCGAGGTGATGCAGCAGTGCGACGTGGTCTTTCTCTCGCTGCCATCGGGCGAGGTCGTTGCCAAGCTGAGCCACGACGCCAATGGTCTGCTGGCCAACGCCCGCAAAGGGCAGATCGTGATCGACCTGAGCACCTCCGCCGTCAACACCACGCGTGATCTGTCCAAGGAATTCGAAGCAAGGGGCGCGCACCTCGTGGACGCCCCCGTTGCCCGCACGCGCGCCGCCGCCGAGGCCGGAACGCTGGCCGTGTTTGTCGGCGCAACGCCCGAGCTGTTCGCACAGGTCCAGCCGCTGATCGGCACCTTCGCCTCCGACATCTCGCTGTGCGGCCCGGTCGGTTGCGGTCAGGTGCTGAAGATCCTGAACAACATGATGCTGTTCGAAAACGTGGTCGCCATCAGCGAAGCCAAGAACATCGGCGAGCGCGCAGGTGTCGATCCCAAGGTGCTGTTTGCGACGCTCACCCAGGGCTCGGCCGACAGCTTTGCGCTGCGCAATCACGGAATGAAGGCCGTGCTGCCCGGTGACTTTCCGGAACGTGCTTTTTCGGTGAAATATGCACAAAAAGATTTGCACTATGCGCTGCAGTTGGCTGATGAAACCGGCGTGGATGCGCGCGGCGCAAAAATCGTGGACGAGTGGTTCAACAAGGCCATCGCTCAAGGGGACGGCGAGAAATACCATCCCGTCATCAGCACCTTGATGGCAAAGTCATAGTAATAAAAAAGCGGCAGCATCCCGTGCTAACGGGAGCTGCCGGCTGATTTGCCGTTGCATTTCAACGCAAATTGTGTCCTCTTGTGGCTAGAGTGCGTGGCTACCATGAAGTGGTATCTACCTTGCGTGCGCGCCATGGCTCCTCCCACCTCATCCTCATTGCAGCGTTCCTTGCTGAAAACGCTGCGTGCGCTGGACATCGACTGTCATGCCAGCGCGGACAAAGCGGCCGTCGAACTGCTCAACGGCCTGCGCCTCGAACCCATTCTGATGGCCTCGGAGTCCATTGCACGCGGAAGATTCCGATCCAGCACGGTGATCGAAATTCGCCATGCACAGCGCTTTGAAAATGTACTGTTCGAGTACCAACATTCCACCGGCAAGACATCCCAATCCTCCATCACGGCGGGCTTTCGCAGCTGGGCGCAAATGGACCTGCTCACCTTGCTGGACGCCTGCCAGGACGAACTGGAATACTGCTCCGCGCTGGAGATGAGCTACCCCGCCAGAGACAACGGTGTGGAGTTCAAACGCCAGGTCTTGCTGGGCCCCATGGCGCACTACCAGGAGCACCCAGCCGCAACACTGGAAGAGCACGAGTTCTGTCCCTGCTGCCTGTTCACCAAGAGCATGAATGCCTTCTCCGAACTGCTCACCTGTCGCGGTTTCTTTGGCATCCGCCTCTACGCCTCACGCGACGGCACGGGACATTGCGAAGCCGATTGCCGCGTCAACGGCAACGACTTCCAAGCCGCCCTGCCGCTGCTGCGCGCCTACGCCGCAAGCTGGCCGGATGCCGGCATGGAATACCGCAAGCAATACGTCGTGATCCGCAATCTGTACAAATCCTCCACCAGATGAGAGGCCGAAACCGTTCAAGGCCGAGGACTCACCACGACCGCAGCGCCCGAGTCGTCAAACCACTGCTCCGTCGTTCCCGCGGGACAGGATTGGTCGGTGTAGACCACCTGCCCGCCCTGGGCCAAACATTTGCGCGGCCTGCGCTGCAGCGGTTGCTCCGAACCTGCGCCCGCATTTTTCCCCGAGGACTTGGCATTCGCAGGACTCGCTCGCTCTGTCGAACGGGTGGACTCATCGGGCCTGATCAGCGCCTTCTTGCCCACCTGCAACCACTGCTCGGCCTGCGGACGCCAGAGGCCCTGATTCTGAAAGCCCCAGACGCCAGCACCGGCCAGCGCGGCGGCCAGCACCAGCAATCCATTGCGACTTGAGCGACGCATCATGCTGAGCAGCGCTCCCGCTTACTGGGTCCGGCCGACACCGACGTCGACCGTTCCAAACACCGTCACGCCACTGCTGTCGCTCGCCTGAGAGCCGGGAGTCTGGGTGGGTGTGGTTGCCGTGCAGGCACCCAGCGCGCACGCCAACAGCACCGCTGCGGTCACTTTGATGATGATGTTGTTGAATGGCATGGTGCGTCCTCACACGAATGAAGGACCATGGTACGGCAAGGCGGAAAGCCCCTCGCAGGGACGCCAGAACGCCGATGGATCGCCCATGTCCACCACCCCCAACGTCCGGCGACTGTCACGGCCATGTGCAATTATTGAGAGCAATCGTGAACCGTTGAGAGCACTCCGTTGCGCCCCTTTGCCGATGAGACTGCATCGACAGAGAAGGCATTTGGATGACGCTTTGCACGTTTTCACTCGATTCAATATACTTATTAGTAAGCCAGCTAATTAAATGAATTCTTCAGCTCCCCTCCCCGAATCCGACCTGCAGCAGTTGCAACGCGAAGCGTCCCTGCTGAGGCTGACGCGCAGCATGGGCTTTTGCAACGCGCGTTACGTTCCGATCGCCAACAAGGCCGTCGCGCATCTGGGCCTGTCCGAAGCCTCCACCTGGCCGCTGCTGGCGGTCTCGCGCTATGGCGACGGACACCGGCAGATGGTGATCGCCAATATTCTTGGCATCAAGGCACCCTCGCTGACCCGGCCGCTCGACCATCTCGAGCGCGAAGGCCTGATCGAGCGCCGTGACGACCCGATCGACGGACGCGCCAAGACGCTGCATCTCACCGCAAAGGGCCGCACCCTCGCCGTGCAGATCGAAGCCACGCTCAAGGCATTGCGCAAGCAGTTGTTTGAGGGTGCAGACGCCAACGACATTGCTGCCGCCCTGCGTGTGTTTGCAGTGCTCGAAGATCGCATGGGACGGGTCACACCGGATGTGGAGCCCTTGAATGATCCGCCGTTGTCATCATGAAATTTCCCTCGCTGCCCCGTTTTACCGGGGCAGAAATGCTGTTCTCGCTCAAGTGTTTCGTCTCCGCGATGCTCGCGCTGTACGTGGCCAGCCGCGTCGGTCTGAACCGGCCGTTCTGGGCCATGATGACCGCCTACGTGGTGGCCAGCCCGCTCGCGGGCACCGTGCGCTCCAAGGCTCTGTACCGCCTGCTGGGCACGTTCCTGGGCAGCGCGGCCACCTTGCTGCTGGTGCCCACGTTTGCCAACGCGCCCGAGCTGCTCACGCTGGTGCTGGCGCTGTGGGTAGGCCTGTGTCTCTACCTCTCGCTGCTGGACCGCACGCCGCGCTCCTACGTTTTCATGCTGGCCGGGTACACGGCGGCACTCATCGGTTTTCCTGCGGTCGAATCCCCACAAACGCTGTTTGACAGCACCACGCTGCGCGTCGAGGAAATCTGCATCGGCATTCTGAGCGCGACGCTGGTGCACAGCCTGGTGTTTCCGCGCGGTCTCGGCCCTGCGGTGCTCGGCCTGCTTGACGGCACGATGGCGCACACCAAACACTGGATCCAGGACTTGCTCCGCCTCGATGCGACCGCCTCGAGCGCTGCGGACGGCAGCCCTGCCACCGGCAAACGCCAAATCGCCGCCGACCGCAGCCGCGTGGCCACTGACATCACGCAACTGCGCCTGCTCTCCACGCACATCCCATTCGACACCACCAATCTGCGCTGGACCGCAGGTGCCATCGGCGCCATGCAGGACCACATCGCGGGCCTCCTGCCCACGCTGTCTGCGGTGGAGGATCGCCTCCTCGCGCTTGAGCAGACCGAAGGCCGGTTGGCCCCCGACATCGAGCTGCTGCTGCAAAGCACCAACCATTGGATGACCACGCACGACGACCCGCAATGGCTTCCCGCCGATCGCGCGAGGCAGTTGGACGACATACGCGCGCAGGTCAAAACCTTCGCACTGCAACACTGGGAAGAACGCAGCGAGTGGTCGCGCCTGCTGCGTGTAGCGCTGGCCACGCGGCTGGAAGAAATGATCGATGCCTGGGACGCCTGCCAACGCCTGCGCCTCAGCATCGACGCGGGATTGACGGGTGAGGCCATTGCCTCGCGCCGCATCAGCAAACTGAGCCGCCGCGAGCTGCATCTGGATCGCGGCATGGCGCTGCTCTCGGCCCTGGCTGCGGTGCTCGCCATCTGCCTGTGTGGCGCGTTCTGGATTCTCACTGCTTGGCCCGTGGGCTCCGCCGCCACCATGATGGCCGCGGTCTTCTGCAGCTTCTTCGCCACCATGGACAACCCCGTGCCCGCGATCCGCATGTTCCTGCGCTACATGCTGTGGTCGATTCCGCTGTCATCGGTCTACGTGCTGGTGATGCTGCCCAACGTGCAGGACTTCGGCATGCTGGTAGCCGTGTGTGCCCCGGTGTTTCTGCTGCTCGGCTGCTACATGGCACGTCCGGCCAACTTCATGGCCGCGATGGCCTTGCTGCTCGGCGGCCTGTGCGGCACGCTGGCGATGTATGACACCGGCACCGTCAACATGGTGACGTTCCTGAACTCCATGATCGGCCAACTCGTGGGCATTTGCGCCGCAGGCCTGGTCACCGCGCTGGTGCGTTCGGTGGGGGTCGATTGGGCGGCACGCCGCATCCAGCGCGCCAACTGGAAGGAGCTGGCGGAACTCACCGAGCCCCACGTCAAGACGCAGCAGATCGATGCCTACGCCGTGCGCATGCTCGACCGCATCGGCCTGCTCGCGCCGCGCATCGCGCAGGCGGGCGGACAGATCGACGGCGTTGCCAACGACCTCGCCTTGCGCGACCTGCGCGTGGGTGCCGATCTGGCATCGCTGCAGCGCCAGAACATCCCCATGGAGTCGCCGCGCATAGCCCAGGTGCTGAGCGACATCGGCCATCACTTCGAAGCGCGCAGCAACGGCCACAGCGACGCAGAACTGCCGCAATCCCTGCTCACACGCATCGACGACGTGCTGAGCTACGCCGCAGGCCGACCCGACTCCGTATCGCAATGGCGCGCCGCAGTCACCGCCCTCGTCGGCCTGCGCCGCAACCTTTTCCCAGCCGCCCCTGCGGCATTGACAACCGCATCCGCGCAAGCGGCTGCCGCCACAACATGATTGGTGAAGCTTCTTTCTACGGGCTCTACATGCCCTGGCTGCTGCCGTTGGCACTGCTGGCCTTGTTCGTGCTGCTGGGCGTGCAGCGATTGCTGGCAGCGGCGGGTTTGTATCGCCGCATCTGGCACCCGGCGCTGTTCGACATTGCGCTCTATGTGGTGCTGCTGTACGGCCTCTCGCGCTTGAGCGCGCTTTTGCAATAGACATAAGAAAAAACACCATGAGCAAAACAACTATTTGGATCCAAAAATCCGCCGCACGCGTGCTGCCTGTAGGCATCACCTTGGCCGTCAGCGCCGCCGCCGTCTTTGCAGGCCTGCGCCTCTGGGACCACTACGAACTCGCGCCTTGGACACGCGATGGCCGCGTGCGCGCCAACGTCGTGCAGATCGCGCCCGATGTGTCCGGCCTCGTGACCGACGTCGCAGTTCACGACAACCAGCGCGTGCATGCCGGTGACCTGCTGTTTCAGGTCGACGAGGCACGCTACGAGCTCTCGCTCAAACAGGCCGAGGCGTCTCTCGCGTCTCAAAAAATCGCGCTCGCACAAGCCAAGCGCGAAGATGCGCGCAACGTGAGCCTCGACAACTTGATCTCGCAGGAAGTGCGCGAACAGACCCGCGCCAAGGTCGAGCAGGCACAGGCCGCGCTCGCCCAATCGCAAGTCACGCTCGACACCGCGCGCCTCAATCTGCAGCGCGCCAAAGTGGTCGCGCCAAGCGATGCCTTCGTCACCAACCTCGACCTGCGCAAAGGCAGCTACGCGACTGCTGGGCGTCCGGCCATGGCGCTGGTGGATGCCGAGTCGTTCTACGTCGAAGGCTATTTTGAAGAGACCAAGCTCGCACGCATTCACGTGGGCGATCACGTCAAGGTCACGCCGATGGGTGTCGGCAAACCACTCACCGGCACGGTGGAAAGCATCGTCGCCGGCATTGCAGACCGCGACCGCGCCACCAGCGCCAATCTGTTGCCCACCGTGAACCCGACCTTCAACTGGGTGCGCCTCGCGCAGCGCGTGCCCGTGCGTGTGCACCTGGACCCGGTGCCCGACGATGTGAAGCTGGTCGCAGGCCAAACCGTCACCGTGGAAGTCACGGGCGCTGCGGCGCAAGAAAAACCCGCGAACAAGGGATGAGGACTCATCGATGAATACGACCTCACATCCCTTGATCCGCACGCTGAAAACGCCGCTGGCCGTGCTCGCACTCGCAGCCCTTGCCGCGTGCAGCACCAAGCCGGTTGGCCCCGATTACTCCGTGCCCAATGAGTCCATCGCCAAGCAGATTGCACCCGATCAAAACTTTGCCGGAACCAGCGACGCCACGCTCGCCAGCGGTGACACCCCGCGCGTGAACAACGCGCCGCTGCCCGATCACTGGTGGCAGCTCTATCAGGACAAGGGACTCGACGCGCTGATCGGCAAAGCCTTCGAGCACAACACCGACCTGCGCCAGGCACTCGCCAATCTGGAACGCGTGCAGGCCATGGAAACCGAAGCAGGCGGAGCCACACGCCCCAGCGCCAGCGTTTCGGGCGGACCGGGTTACGGACACATCTCCGGGCTCTCGGAACTCGCGCCGGGCTTTGTACCGCCGAACGCGTTCAGCTACTCGGTCAGCTCCGGCATCTCGTACCAGCTCGATCTGTTTGGCCAGATTCGCCGCTCCATCGAAGCGGCACAGGCGGGCACCGATGCGGCACAGGCCGCGGTCGATCTCACGCGCGTGAACGTCGCCGCGAGCACCGCACGCGCCTACGCCGATGCCTGCACCGCTGGCTTTCGCCTCGACGTGATGCAGCATTCCATCGACCTGCAAATGCAGTCCGCACAAATCTCCGAGCGCCTGCAACAAGCCGGCAAGGTCGGCTCCATCGACGCGCAACGCGCCCGCGCGCAGGTCGAACAACTGCGCTCCGAATTGCCGCCCCTGCAAGCCCTGCGCCAGAACGCGCTCTATCAACTGGCCACCCTTACTGGCGAACAGCCACAGAACTTTCCACGCGACGTGCTGCAATGCCGCGCCGCGCCGCAAGTGGCAGGCGTGATTCCGATTGGCGACGGCCAGGCCCTGCTGCGCCGCCGCCCCGACATCCGTCAGGCAGAGCGACAACTCGCACAGGCCACCGCGCAAATCGGCGTGGCCACGGCCGATCTCTATCCCAAGATTTCACTGGGCCTGTCGGCCTCATCCGCAGGCCACATGACCGGCTTCGGACGTGGCGACACCTTTGGCTGGAGCCTCGGCCCACTGATCTCCTGGAGCATCCCGATCAACGGCGTAGCCCAGGCCCGCATCGCGCAGGCACAGGCGAGCACCAAGGGCGCGCTCGCCAAGTTCGACGGCACGGTGCTCACGGCACTGCGCGAGACCGAAACCGCACTCAACAACTACGCCCGCGAACTTGACCGCAACGCCCGCCTCAAGGCCGCACGCGCCCAAAGCGCACAGGTGGCCAGCGAAACGCGGCGCCTGTACGTGAACGGCAAAACCGGCTACCTCGATTCACTCGATGCCGAGCGCGTGCTGGCGAGCGCAGACACCGCACTGGCCGCATCGGATTCGATCATCGTTGCGGATCAAATGGCGCTGTTTCTTGCGCTGGGTGGTGGGTGGAGTACCGAAGCTACCGCAGCAGCACACTAGCCTCGTCAAGGCACCGCAACGAAAGGCCTGTACGATCCGCAGGCCTTTTTGCTTTCCGCAACAACGCATTACCTCTGCCTCCCCCAGCCCCACGACTGCGATTGAATGACGATGCTCTCCGCCAGTGAGTTCCTGTACATCACGTCCTTTTCCGGAATCATTCTGGCGATGCCCGGTCCCACCAACACGCTGCTGTTTTCATCGGGCGTGACCCGTGGGCTGCGCCAATCCGCCACGCTCATCTGGGCCGAGCTGATCGGCTACCTCCTCGCGATCAGTCTCTGGGGCGTCCTGCTGCTGCAACTCGTGCGCGACCACCAGTGGATCCTCATTGGACTCAACCTGATCGCGTCCGCCTACATCGCGTGGCTGGCCATCAAGACATGGCGGTTCAACGGCGATCTGCACACCCAGTCCTCGGTGACCTGGGGCAACGTGTTTTTCGCGACGCTGTTCAATCCCAAGGCATTTCTGTTTGCATCCCAAGTCATGCCGACAGGGACCTTCACGAATCTGCCCATTTACGGATCGGCGCTGGCCTCTTTCACGCTGGTGTTGCTGCCGATTTCGGCATGCTGGTGCCTGTTCGGCCATCTGGTGAGCACCCAGAAGACGGGCATGTCGTTCCTGTCGCCACGCAAGTTCCTGCGTCTTTCGGCCATTGCGTTGGCCACCTTCTCTGCCTCGATTTTCTACAGCGCCGTCAGCCGGATCTAGTCGGAAGCAACAAAAAAGCCGCTGCAGCCTCATCGAGATGAGTGCCGCAACGGCTCTTGTGGGTTGGCCGAGGTCTATTCGACTCAGCTCACATGCTTGCCGACAATCCCGGCAATCTCAAACATGCTGACCTTTTCCTTGCCAAACACCGGAAGCAGCTTGGCGTCGGCATTCACCGAGCGCTTGTCTGCCGGGTCCTGCAGGTTGTTGGCCTTGATGTAATCCCACAGCTTCTTCACCACCTCGGGGCGCGACACCGTGCCGTCGCCGATCACGGCGGCCAGGGCGGCGCTGGGCTTCAAGGTGCCGACCACGGCGGCGCGCGTCGTGGTCTTCTTGGCGGCGGGCGCTTTCTTGGCTGCGGGGGTCTTCTTGGCGGCCGGAGCCTTCTTCGCAGCGGCCGTGGTCTTCTTGGCGGCGGCTGTCTTGGCAGCAGCGCCCGCAGCGGTCTTGCGCGGTGGGAATTTCGAGTCGCG
Source organism: uncultured Comamonadaceae bacterium (assembly GCA_937862875.1). GTDB lineage: Bacteria > Pseudomonadota > Gammaproteobacteria > Burkholderiales > Burkholderiaceae_C > Diaphorobacter_A. The sequence continues at coordinate 1,266 of CALMCS010000810.1, read as the reverse complement.
TTTTTCGAACTCGAAGTTCACCTTGCCGGCCTCGGCATCCCAGGTCAGGAAGGCCTTGAACGAACGGCGCGTGCGCATGCTGACGAACTTGTCGAGCAGGTCGGTCTTGCCGGTGGCGAGCAGCTTTTGCATTTGCTCGCGCTCGATCGGTTGCTGCAAGATGATCTTGCCGCTCTTGAAGGTGCAGCTTGGTGTGGCTTGCTGCTCGGTCGGCACCGATTTGCTGCACACGTAGTTGGAGCCATGCTCGAACACCGAAGAGCCGCAGATGGGGCAGTTGCCCAGGCTTTCCTGCGCCGAGAAATCAATGATCTCGCCGGAATCTTCGGACGCCTTGTCGTCGCCGAAATCGAATTCCAGTTTGAAGTTGTTGTTCTCTTCGTCACGCACGATGGCGACTTCGGCCGTGAACGGCCAGCCGGCCTTGGAGCGGAAACCTTCCAGCGGGCCGATGCGGCGATCGCGCACCAGCGCTTCGGCTTCCGACGTTTCAAACGTGCGGCCTGCGGGCGACTTGGTGAAGGAGAAACCGCAGCCCGCGCCGTCGCCGCCCTTTTGGCCGGTGCAGGCGAAGCGGCGGTAGTTTTCCTTGACCACGCCGCCGCAATTCGGGCACGGTGTTTCCAGCGTGGCGTAGTCACCGGGGATGGTGTCGCGGTCGTATTCCTTGGCCTTCTTGACGAGCTTTTCCGTCATCAGCTGGATCTGCTGCATGAAGGCTTCGCGCGAGAGCTGGCCCTTTTCCATTTGCGAGAGCTTGTACTCCCACTCGCCGGTCAAATCGGCGCGCGACAGCTCTTCCACACCCAGGCCGCGCAGCAGCGTCATCAGCTGGAACGCCTTGGCGGTGGGGATCAGCTCGCGGCCTTCGCGCAGCATGTATTTTTCGGAGATCAAACCTTCGATCGTCGCCGCGCGCGTGGCTGGCGTGCCGAGGCCCTTTTCCTGCATGGCCGAGCGCAGCTCTTCATCGTCGATCTGCTTGCCGGCGCTTTCCATCGCGCCCAGCAGCGTCGCTTCCGAGTAGCGTGCGGGTGGCTTGGTCTTGAGGCCCTTGGGCTCGACGGTTTCGGTCTGCACGGTCTCGCCGGGCTTCACCGGCACCAGGTTCTGGCCCTTGTCGCCATCCTTCGCGCCTTCGACTTCGTCCGCGGCTTCCTTGCCGTAGATCGCCAACCAACCCGGCTTGACCAGCACCTTGCCTTCGGTCTTGAAGTGGTGCTGGATGACCTGGCTGATGCGCGTCGTCACCATGTACTCGGCGCT
>CALMCS010000809.1 GCA_937862875.1 uncultured Comamonadaceae bacterium | reverse complement strand
TCAATTCGCCGGCCCGCTCCGCAAAATAATGCTCGTAGACGAACACCTTGGCATGGCAGTCTTCCAGAATCGCCGCGTGGTCATCGGCCCCCGCCATGGCGTGCAACGTGACGGAACAGAACCCGCCGACGTAGGCCGCCGCCATGACGCAGAACATTTCGGTGCGGTTGCCGCACAACTGGGCCACGACATCGCCGCGCTGCATTCCCAGGTCCTTGAAGAGGCCGATCAGTTGGCTGATTCGTTCGCCCAACGCACGGTAGCTGGTGCGTTTGCCGTCCGCGTCGACCATGGCCGTGCGTTCGGGATGCTGCTCGATGGCGTGCACGATGAGTGCGCCAAGCGTCTCGTATGCGCTCGGCTCGAAAGCGTTGATGCGCATGATCAATTCACCTTTTCCAGAATCGTTACCGCTGCAACGGCTTCTTCGCCGTCGTAGAAGCCGCCGCCATTTTCTGCGGCCGCAAGGCGTGCGCCCTCTACCTGGCGTGCTCCGGCTTCGCCGCGCAACTGAGTGACGAGTTCGTGGATCTGGATGGCACCGGTGGCAGCGATCGGGTGGCCCTTGGAAACCAGGCCTCCCGACACATTCACGGGAATGCGTCCGCCGAGCGTGGTCTCACCGCGCTCGGCCATGGCCGCTGCCTCGCCGAAGCCGCAGAGGCTCAGATTCTCGACATGGCGGATTTCTGCGAAGGCCGAGGCGTCGTGGACTTCGACCACGTCCAGATCGGTGGGTGCCACGCCCGCAATCTCGTAGGCCGCATCGGCTGCCAGCTTGCCGACATGGTGGGCAAAATCATCGGGCGCTCTTCTTATTCCGGTGGCAAGGCGCGTCGCTCGGATCTTCACCGCACGCGAGGCGTTGAAGCGATGCAGCGCGCGCTCGGAGCACATGATCAATGCGGCCGCACCGTCGCTGATGGGGGCGCACATCGCGCGCGTCAAAGGCCAGCTCACCAGTTTGTCGGCCAGCACTTCTTCGATGGACATCGGCGTGCGGTACTGCGCCAGGGGGTTGAACTGTGAATGCCAGTGGTTCTTCGCCGCGACGGCGGCGAGTTGCTTCTGCGTTGCCCCGTACAGCAGCATGTAGTGGCGCGCCATGGCGGCGTAGCTGTCCATGAAGATGCTGCGCTGGCCGGTGTCGCCCGTGTCGGGCACCGGCAGTTCGGCCGACAGCGCCTGCAAAGCGCGCAACTGCGCGGGAGCGATCTCGCGGTCCATGCCGCCCATGAAGGCTTCGAACATCAGCTCGCGCTTCTCGGGGAAATTCATCTTCTCTGCGCCGACAACCAGCGCGACATCGCATTGCTCGGCCTTCAACGCGGCATAGGCCTGGTTGAGTGCCGTCGAAGAGCTGGCGCAAGCGTTGTCGCAGTTGATGATCGGAATGCCTTGCACGCCGTTGGCGCGCAGTGCGGCCTGTCCGCGAATGCCGTGCTGACCTTCCAGAATGCCCTGGCGGGTGTTGGCGAACCAGGCGGACTGAATGGCCTCAAGCGTGCAGTCGGCATCTTGCAATGCGGCCTGCAGCGCGAGGCCGGTGAGCTGTTTGACGGATTTGTCCAGATGCTTGCCAAGCGGCGTCATGCCGATTCCGACGATGTACACCTGATTCATCGATTCGCGCCTTCACTGATGTCGCCGCACGGGTGCGCCATGACTGCGTTGGTCTCCATTGGAATTCGCCCAAATTGATTGCAATGATTGCATTTTGAAATTTAAAATCCAAAAATTGGCATTCTGTGTTCACATATTGGACGAAACATGAAAAATTCCGCTCAAGGTTCTCAAACGGTTGCGCGCGCCATCGGGTTGCTGCGCTTGGTTTCGTCCCGCGCAAAAGAGGGGATGCGCGTACAGGAAATCGTGGATGCGGGCGAGCTGAGCCGCCCCACGGTGCACCGCTTGCTGTCTGAGCTGGTGGAGTGCGGTTTGCTGATGCGCTCCTCCGAACGGCGCTTCTTCTTGGGGCAGTTTGCCTACGAGCTGGGTATTTCGGCAGCGTCGCATTTCCACTTGAAAGATATCTGTGCGCCATTCCTCGATGCCGTGGCGCAGGAGACCGGGGATACCGCTTTTCTGGTGGCACGCAGCGGCGCAGACTCATTCTGTCTGGATCGCAAATCGGGCAGCTTTCCTGTGAAGGTGTTTACGGTCGAAATCGGTAGCCGCCAGCCCTTGGGCGTTGGGGCGGCGGGGCTGGCCTTGCTGAGCTGGCTTCCGGAGGCTGCATTCACGCAGGTGATGGAGCGCAACGCGCCGCAATTGTCCAAATACGCGGGCTTGAGTCTGGAGCGACTCTCGGAGGCGGTGGTCAACGCGCGCGAAAAGGGCTACTCCAAGATCTCCGATTTTGCGGTGGCCGGCGTCTCAGGCGTTGGCGTACCTGTTCTCGATTTCACGGGTGCGCCCGTCGTGGCCTTGAGTGTTGCGACGGTGACGGCACGCATGACGCCTGGCCACGAGGAACGCGTAGTGCGAGTCCTCAAGGCCGAGTCCATCAAGTTGCGCGAAGTGCTGCAGAAGAACATGGTTTCCGCCAGCCACTGAGTGAACTCCTGCGGCTGCGCTGGTCGAGGGGCTGGCCGTGCAATCACATCAATCTGTAGCAACACATAGGTGTCGGCTCGCGTCCATGCGCGGGACTGGACCTGCACCAATGGCCGGAGTCATTCGTTGAGATACGACTGGTTTGGCAGGTCCAGTGTGGAATCGATCTCTCAAATTCCGTAGTGTTTCAGCGCCTGAATCTCTGATCTGTCCAACATACGAACGTTTTCCGCCAATCTCGGTAGTTTCACTAGTCTAAAAACCGCTTTTTTGTCACTTTGGTTACTTGACGAGACGTAATGCCTCGATAGCATTTGAGTCAGTTCAATATAAGAAGTAATAGGAAAGAAATGACAACGGAAATTGTTCGTGTTTTGCCTGATGTCATTGACGCAGGTGATCATCCGTACTTGCAAGACGCGTGGACGCCCTTGCTTGAAGAGGTGAATGCCACAGAACTTCGCGTGATCGAGGGCACGGTTCCCACGGACATCGATGGTGTCTATCTGCGCAACACGCAGAACCCCGTATTTCCGGCGCTGGGTCGCTACCATCCCTTCGACGGCGACGGCATGTTGCACATGGCGGCCTTTCGCGATGGCAAGGTCGAGTACCGCAATCGCTTCATCGCCACCAAGGGTTTGAACGCCGAATTGGAGCGCGGCGAGCGCCTGTGGGCCGGGCTCATGGAAGACCCGGCCTTGTCCACCCGTCCGGGTTGGGGTGCGCATGGCGGCATCAAGGATGCGTCCAGCACCGATGTGGTGGTGCACGCCGGGCAGGCGCTCACGACCTACTACCAATGCGGCGAAGGCTACCGGCTCGATCCGCAGACGCTGGAGCAAAACGGCATTCCGCCGTGGTCGCCGCTTGACGGCATTTCCGCGCATTGCAAGGTGGATGAGGAAAGCGGCGAACTGCTGTTCTTCAACTACTCCAAGCACGCACCGTACATGCATTACGGCGTGGTGGATCGCAATGATCGACTGGTGCATTACGTGCCCGTACCGCTGCCGGGACCGCGCCTTCCGCACGATATGGCATTCACCGAGAATTTCGCGATTCTCAATGACTTCCCGCTGTTCTGGGATCCCGAATTGCTGGCCCAGGGCAAGCACGTGGTGCGCTTTCACCGCGACATGCCCTCGCGCTTCGCGATCATTCCGCGCCGCGGCAATCCCGAAGACATCCGCTGGTTTGAAGCCGATCCGACTTTTGTCCTGCACTTTCTGAACGCCTATGAAGACGGCGACGAAATCGTGCTCGACGGCTACTTCCAGGACGAGCCCATGCCGCGCAATTTCGATGGCGCGCCGGCAGGCTACGAACGGATGATGTCCTATCTGGACCAGTACAAGATGGGTACGCACCTGCATCGCTGGCGCTTCAACCTGGTGACCGGAAAGACGACCGAGCAGCGCATGGATGACCGCGTCCTCGAGTTCGGAATGTTCAATCAGCGCTATGCGTCCAAACCGTATCGCTATGCCTACAGCGCAGTGCAGGTGCCCGGTATTTTCCTGTTCAACGGCTATGTCAAACATGACCTCGTGACGGGTGAGTCCTGGCAGATCGGCTTGCCCGAAGGTCAGTTCGCCAGCGAGGCACCGTTTGCACCCCGGATCAACGCCAAGGATGAGGACGACGGCTACCTGGTCTCCTTCATCACCAACGAGAACACCCAGCGCTCCGAGATCGTCCTGATCGATTGCAAGCGCTTTGCCGATGGGCCGGTGTGCCGGATCGAGTTGCCTCACAAGCTGTGCAGCGGCACGCACTCCTGCTGGGCCAATGGCGGCGACTTGCGCGATGGCCCGCTGGCTGCGCCTCGGTAAATGGCTGGATCGTATTTTTTTGATTTGTAAGTTCAATAAGCGTAGGTAAATCATGTTGAGCAAGAGTTTTTCCGCTGGGTTGCGTTTGCCGGTCTTTGCCGCTCCGATGTTTCTGATCTCCGGTCCCGATCTGGTGTTGGCCGCATGCCGTGCCGGCATCGTGGGTGCATTTCCGACGCCCAATGCGCGTCCGATCTCGCAGTTGGATCAATGGATGAAGCAGATCACCGAAGGCGTTGCCGCAGCTCGTGACGAACTGGGAGCGGATCGTGTGGGTCCCTGGTGCGCCAATCTGGTCACCCATTCCTCGAACACGCGCCTGGCCGAAGATCTGGAGTTGGTCGCGAAGTACAAGCCGCCTGTGGTGGTCACCGCGCTCGGCAGTCCCAAACCGGCGATCGAAGTGGTGCATTCCTACGGCGGTCTGGTGTTTGCCGATGTGACCTCCATTGGCCTGGCAAAGAAGGCCGTGGCCGCAGGCGCCGATGGACTGGCCTGCGTTTCTGCGGGTGCGGGCGGCCACACGGGTTCTCTCTCGCCGTTCGCCTTCGTCAGCGCCATTCGCGAGTTCTTTGACGGCCACATCGTGGTGGGCGGCGGCATCAGCGACGGCTGGGGCGTGGCGGGCGCGATTGCCTGTGGTGCCGATTTTGTGTACATGGGCACGCGCTTCATTCCCACGGCCGAGAGCATGGCTCCCGACGCCTACAAACAGATGATCGTGGACAGCACGGTGGACGATCTGATCGTGAGTGCGGGCGTGACAGGTACGCCCGCCAGCTGGCTCAAGCCGTCGCTGCGTGCGAGCGGGTTCGATCCAGACAACATGCCCGACGCGCCATCGCGCAGCTATGACAGCAACCAGAACACCGCGAGCAAGAAGTGGGTGGACGTGTGGGCTGCAGGGCAGGGACTGGGCGCAGTGCGTGCAGTGGAGCCGGTGAGTGTCATCGTCGACCAACTGGCCAAAGAGTACGACACGGCCATGCAGCGGATTCGCGGCTTGGTCTATCCACGCTGAACCCTGGAATTGAAGTCGCGGTGGCAGGACGAAATCCATGCCACCGGCAGAAACCCAACGTAGAGATGCGCGCCGCGAAACGCAGGCGACAGCCCATCCATAGGAGCACAACATGACGCAGCAGCAAGCATTCATCATCGACGCGGTACGCAGTCCGCGTGGACGCGGCAACGACAAGGGCGCGCTCAAGGGCATCAAACCCGTGGACCTGCTGGCGCAGCAACTGGCAGCGCTGCAGGAGCGCACCGGTGTGAACACGTCAGAAGCCAGCGATGGCATCTTTGGATGCGTGACGCAGACGGCAGATCAGGGCTCCAACATCGGCAAGCTGGCCCTGGTTCGCGCCGGATGGAGCGATGCGGTGTCGGGCATGACCATCAACCGCTACTGCGCCTCGGGCCTGAGCGCGGTGCAGTTTGCATCCTTCCAGGCGCTCGCCAATGATGGCGTGGCCGTGGCCGGTGGCGTGGAGATGATGTCCCGCGTGCCGATGGCCAGCGACAAGGGCCCGCTCACCCACGATCTGGAGTTTCAGCGCCAGACCACGCTGGTACCCATTGGCATTGCCGCAGACGCCATCGCCACGATGGAAGGTTTCACGCGCGAGCAGTGCGACGCCTATGCGCTCGAGTCCCAGCGCCGAGCCGTCGCCGCTCGCGATGAAGGTCGTTTTCGCTCCGTCGTGCCCGTCAAGGGCGAGGGCGGCGAAGTGGTTCTTGCGCAGGACGAGACGCCGCGCGCCAGCACTACGCTGCAAAGTCTCTCGGACCTCACGCCGGCATTTGCCGAAATGGGCGTGAAATATGGGGTCGATGCGTTGCTGTGCAAGCAATACGGCCTGGCCGGCATCGACCACGTGCAGCACGCCGGCAATTCGCCGACCATGGCGGATGGCGCGGCTGCCGTGCTGGTGGCGAGCGAAGGTGCGGTGGCGCGCTTGGGACTCAAGCCACGTGCGCGCATTCTGGCCACTGCCGATGCGTCCATCGACCATGTGCTGGCCCTGACCGGAGCGGCCGATGCGACCGCCAAGGCGCTCCAGCGCGCTGGCTTGACGGTGGCCGATATCGATCTGTTCGAAGTGAATGAGTCGTTCGCCGCGCTGATGCTGCACTACATGAAGCACCTGAACGTGCCGCACGAGAAGTTGAACGTGAACGGCGGGGCGATCGCGCTCGGACATGCCATGGGTGCCACCGGCAGCAGCCTGGTCGGCATGGCGATTGACGAGCTCGAGCGCCGCAAGGCCAAGCGCGCCGTGGTCGCCATCTGCGGGGCAGCGGGTGTGGCCGTGGCCATGGTGATCGAACTCGTGGGTGCAGGTGCTGCATGACCAACCCGCCGCTGGATCTGGACCTCGAACTGGTGAGAGACGCGCTGTCCACCAGCACGTTGAGTCACGGTCTGAAAATCATCGGTGATCACCGTACCGCGGAAGTGGTGCTCGGTGCGTTCATGGGAAAGCGCCGTTTCGACGACTGGCTGGCCAGCGTGAAGATTCCGCGTCCGACGCTGGCCGAGCGCATCAAATCGCTGGTGCAGATGGATGTGCTGCGTCCGCGCATGTATCAGGAACGTCCCGAGCGCTACGCGTACCACCTGACCTCCAAGGGCATGGCGCTCTACGACTCCGTGCTGATGATCTGGGACTGGGAGCTCAAGTACGGCGAGCAGCAGAAAGCGTTGCCGGGGCGGTTGATCCACAAGGGCTGCGGACATGCGTTCCATCCCGAGCTCATCTGCAGCGCCTGCGGTGAGCGCGCGAGCATGCATGACCTGACGTTTGCGCTTGAACCCAACGCCAAGCTTCCGCATGACAGTGGCGACGCCATTCGCACGCCGCGTCTGCGCGCCGCTTCCGAATCGCAGTTTGCCCTGGGTCTGCGCGTGGATCGCTGGAGTCTGCTGATCATTTCGGCCGTGGTTCTGGGTTGTCAGTACTTCGATCAGTTGAGCTATGTGCTGCGCATTGGCCCTGGCGTACTGAGCAAACGTCTGGCCAGCATGACGGAATCCAATCTATTGACATGCGAAACGGATGGGGACGATGCGCGCCGCAAGCGCTATCGGCTCACCGCTGCCAGCCGGGGCTTGTTCGGCTACATCGTCTGTCTCGCCACATGGGCCGGAACGCACCATTTTCGCGAACCCAGTTCGATTCGCCCCACACACAAATCCTGTGGCCAGCCCTTCATCCCGAAGGTGGCCTGCAGCCATTGCCATCAACCGCTCAAGCCCTGGGAAGTGGCGTTTGAAGCACCGCAAGGAGGCGCAGCATGAACGGCGGCATACAAGTCTTCGCGCAGCTCACCGCCAATGGCATCACGGTGGGGGCGATCTACGCGCTGGTCGCCCTCGGCCTGGTGCTGATCTACAAGGCCACCGAGGTATTGAACTTTGCGCACGGTGATCTGCTGGTCATTGCCGCCTTCAGCGCCTGGGGATTGATCACGATTGCGGGGCTGCCGTTCTGGCTCGCGATCCTGCTGACCGTGCTGATCACCGCCGCCATCGCCTATGCGCTCGACGCCTTCGTGATACGCCGGATTGCGGGTCAGCCGCAGTTTGCGGGCGTGATGCTCACGATCGCTCTGGCTTTCATGATTCGCGGGTTGGTCAGCATGTTGTTCGGACCCGAGTCGCGCAACTATGCGACGCCCTGGACCAACTCTTCGACAAGCTTCGCGGGCCTGCAGATTGCCGATTTGCAGTTGGTGATTCTCGGAACGGCACTGGGCGTGACGGTGATCCTGTATCTGTTTTTCCGCCACACACGGCTTGGCATTGCAATGCAGGCGGCCTCTCAGAACCAATTGGCGGCCTATCTTCAGGGCGTTCGCGTCAAGCGCGTCAACTCTTTGGTCTGGGCGCTGGCAGGTGCAATCGCCGCGTTGGCAGGCGTTCTGCTGGCACCGATCACGCTGGTCGATACCACGCTCTGGCTGGTCACGCTCAAGGCGCTCGCGGCCCTGGTTCTGGGTGGCTTCGGCAGCATTCCCGGGGCCATCGTCGGTGGTCTGCTCATCGGTCTGGTCGAGCAGTACGCCGGTGTCTACATGCCCCAGGGCACCAAGGACATCGTCGCCTATCTCGTGCTGATTCTGGTGCTGATCTTTCGTCCGCATGGTCTGCTTGGCGAAGCCCACGGCCGCCGCGTGTGATCCAGAACAATCAAGGAATACTCCATGCGTTTTGATTACTACACGCGCTATCGGGACAGCTTCAAGCTGCTGGCCCATACCGACTCGCGGCTGCTCTATGGTGCGCTAGTGGCCTGCCTCGTGCTGTTGCCCGTCGTGGGCAGTGCCTTCGTGCTGGGTGAGGTGACCTATGTGTTCATCCTGTGCATTGCAGCGCTCGGTCTCATGCTGCTCACCGGATACACCGGCCAGGTGTCCTTGGGACATGCCGCCTTCGTAGCGATTGGGGCCTATGCCCATGCCTGGCTCATGTCCAAGGGCATGCCGCTGTTGGTGTCGATTCCGGTGGCGGGCCTCATCACCGGCTTCGCGGGTCTCCTGCTGGGCATTCCGGCGATTCGGGTCTCGGGTCTGTATCTGGCCATGGTGACGATGGCGTTCGCGATCATCGTCGAGCAATTGATCGGGCATTGGGAGTCGGTCACCGGTGGCTTCACCGGTATGGCCGTGGAGCCCGCCCGCATTGGGGACTGGTCGCTGGCCAGTCCCACGGCGTTCTATTACCTGTGCCTCGCGGTGCTGGTGATGGTGTTGCTGGGAATGATCAACCTGCTGCGCTCATCGATCGGCCGAGCCTTCATGGGGGTGCGTGATTCGGAAGCCGCGGCGTATTCGCTTGGCATTCACGTACGGGCGGTCAAGGTGGCGGCATTCGCGGTCTCCGCTGGTGTGACCGGCATTGCGGGCGCATTGATCGCACATCACCTGCAATACCTGACGCCCGATGGTTTCACCCTGCTGCTGTCGCTCGAGCTGGTGTTGATGGTGGTGATCGGTGGTGTGGGAAGCCTGCGAGGCGCGATTCTTGGCGCGGTTCTCATCAGCATGCTGCCCACGGCGATCTCGCGCCTCAAGCCCTTGCTGCCGGAGCGGATGGCGACCCAGTTTGGTCTCGAGATCTTCGTCTTCGGCCTGATTCTGGCGCTCTTTGTGCTGTTCGAACCTACGGGTCTGAATGGCCGTTGGCTCAAATTGCGCGCGCTGCTGCAATCGTTCCCACTGTATCGACGCGATACCTTCAAGCGCCAGAAGCGCTACATGAAATCGGAGCGTTACCGATGAGCCGTTCCTCCTCGATTTCCTCATCCGCCGCGATGCTGCAGGTGCGTGACCTCACGCTCACCTTCGGTGGCGTGCGTGCGATCGCTGGTCTGAATCTCGACGTGCATGGCGGCGAAGTGCTCGCCATCATCGGACCGAATGGCGCGGGCAAGACCTCGACGCTGAACGCCATCACCCGCGTCTTCGACGTGTCGGGTGGCGAGATTCTGTTCAAGGGCGAAGACCTGGCCAAGGTGCCGCGCCACCAGATTGCAAGACACGGTATCGCGCGCACGTTTCAGAACATCGAGCTCTTCGATGCGGCCACCGTGATGGACAACCTGCTGCTGGGACGCCATCGCTTCGATCATGGCAGTTGGTGGCAGCAGATCCTGCGCACACCCGCCGTCACGCGGTTGGAAGAGAAGGCGCGCGCCGATGCGGAGGCGGTCATCGAGTTTCTCGATCTCTCAGCCTGGCGCAACGCCATCGTCTCCAGCCTGCCTTACGGCGTGCGCAAAGTCGTGGAGCTGGGACGCGCGCTGTGCACACAGCCGCAGTTGCTGTTTCTGGACGAGCCCGCCTCGGGCCTCAATCCCGAAGAAACCCGCGAATTGGCGTTCTGGATCGATGACATTCGCACCGACCTCGGCATCACCGTGGTGATGGTCGAGCACGACATGTCATTGGTGAGTGCCGTGGCGGACAGAGTGATCTGCATGGCGCAGGGGGCGGTCCTTTCCGAAGGCACTCCAGCGCAGGTACAGAGCGATCCCGCCGTGATTTCGGCCTACCTTGGTACGTGACCCGGGAGACGTCAATTGAGTGCATTGCTTGAAGTGAACAACCTGGAAACCTGGTATGGCCCGATCGTTGCCATCCAGGGTGTGAACATCCAGGTCCAGCCCGGCCGCATGGTGGCGGTGCTGGGAGCCAATGGTGCCGGCAAGACGACCTTGCTCAACACCGTTGCGGGCGTGATCGATCCCTTCAAGGGTGAGGTCAAATTCTCGGGACAGACCGTGAGCCGCCTCGATGCGGACGAAGTCTGCCGACGCGGCTTGGTGCTGGTGCCCGAGGGGCGTCAGGTGTTTCCGTTCCTCACGGTGCAGGACAACCTCACCATGGGGGCCTACACGCGGCGCGATGCCGACGGCGTGCAGCGCGACCTCGAACGGGTCTACGCGTGGTTCCCGCGCCTGAAGGAGCGTCTGCAGCAGCACGCCGGTTTGCTGTCGGGTGGCGAGCAGCAGATGGTGGCCATTGGCCGCGCATTCATGGCGCGCCCGCAATTGCTGATGCTCGACGAGCCTTCGCTGGGACTCTCGCCGCTGCTCACCAAGGAAATCTTTTCCATCATCTGCCGCATCCGTGACGAGACGGGAACGGCGATTCTCGTGGTCGAGCAGAACGCCGCCATCGCGCTGGCGCATGCCGACGATGGCTACATCATGGAATTGGGCCGCGTCGTGGCCGCAGACACCTGCGAAGCACTGTCGCGCAAGGCCGACGTGCAGGACTCCTACCTTGGCGCTGGCGCACACACCGGCGCCAGTGGAACGGCTCAGCGCTGGAAGAGGAAAAAGACATGGCGTTGATGACGACCAATCCATCCCCGAAGTTTCTCGAGCAGGACACACCGGCGCGCCTGTTTCGCCTGCGCTCGCAGCAGTGGCGTGACGTTCCGGCGCTGCGCCGCAAGCGCCGCGGCCTGTGGGAGAGCGTGACCTGGTCCGAGTACTACGCCAACGTGCGAGCCATTGCTCTGGAGCTGCATGCGATCGGCATCGAGCGCAATGCGGTGGTCTGTGTGCTTGCGGAAAACCGTCCCGAGTGGCTGTATGTCGACATGGCGGCGCAATGCATGGGCTTTGCGGGCAACGGAATCTACCCGACATCTTCGATCGATCAGGTGCTCTACATTCTTCAGGACAGTGGTGCACAAGCCGTATTCGTGGAGAACCAGGAGCAGCTTGAGAAGGTTCTGGCCGTGCGCGAGCAATGCCCGTCGCTCAAGACCATCGTGGTGATGGAGCGCGATGGACTGCGCGGGCTTTCGGATCCGCAGGTCAGCTTCTTCGACGATTTCCTGCTTGCAGGTCAGCGGCGCAGCGACACCGATGCGGCACTCTTCGAGCAACGCATCGACGCGGGCAGCGCCGAAGATCTCTCGTTTCTGGTCTACACCTCGGGTACGACGGGCGCGCCCAAGGGGGCGATGATCCTCAACAGCAATGTGATGTTCCAGCTCACGCAGGTGAAGGCGTATCTGGACGTCGATCCCGGCGACAAGTCGATCTCCTTCTTGCCGCTTTGCCACATCGCCGAACGCATGTCCACGGTGTTCAATCCCTTGGCCGTGGGCCTGATTGTTCACTTTCCCGAGAACTCCGGAACGGTCACCAACGATCTGCGCGAAGTGGCACCGCACGTGCTGTTTGCTCCGCCCCGGTTCTGGGAAAAGATGTATTCGCAGATCGACCTGTTCATGCGCGATGCGATCCCGTTGGCGCGTTGGGCTTACGGCAAGGCGCGCGAGAGCGGGGCGCAAGTGGTGGACGCCAAGTTGAACCACCAGCCGATTCCTTCGCAGCCGTGGACCACTCAGCTCGTGCGCTGGGCGGCGCTGCGCAACGTGAAGGTGTTTCTGGGCTTGCAGAACGTGCGCTGCGCGCTCACCGGCGCTGCCCCCGTGCCTGCAGAATTGATTCGCTGGTTTCTCACCTGCGACATTGAACTGCGCGAGGCCTATGGCATGACGGAGACGGCCGGCTTCTGTGCGTCCACGCCCAAGGGCGGCATCAAGCTCGGCTGGGCGGGCATGAAGTCTCCGGGCACGGAGATGCGCATCGGCGCCGAGAACGAAATCCAGATCCGCGGCCCCAACGTGTTTGGTGGCTACTGGAAACTTCCAGAGAAAACCGCCGAGGCCATCGATGCCGAAGGCTGGCTGGGAACGGGCGACTGCGGCGAGCTTGATGAGCAGGGCTACCTCGCCATTCGCGACCGCCTCAAGGACATCTTGATCACCTCGGGCGGAAAGAACATCACGCCAAGCCATATCGAGAGTCTGCTCAAGTTCAGCCCCTACATCACGGATGCGGTTGTCATCGGAGACGGCCGCAACTACCTGACCTGTCTCGTGATGCTCGATCAGGAGCATGTGGCGCGCCACGCGCAGGAGCAGCAGATTCCGTACACGGATTACACGAGCCTGGCGCGCGCGCCGGCCATCGCCGCGTTGATTCGCACGGAGATCGAGCGCATCAATCCGCAGCTCGCACGCGTGGAACAGGTCAAGGATTTTCGAATCATCGACACGCTGCTCACCGCAGAAGACGAAGAGCTCACGCCCACCATGAAGCTCAAGCGCAAGGTGATCGCACGCAAGTACGCGCCGCTCATCGACAGCATGTATGGCAAGGCGACACCGGTTCCCGATCCCGTTCCAGTTCCCGCATGACAGAAGACCCAAGGAGACAAACAATGAACATTCAGAACCCACTCAATCGTCGCCACTTGATGGTGATTTCCGCTGCACTCGCCATGTCGGGCATGGCCCATGCGGCTGGCGTGAGCGACAAGGAAATTCTGATCGGCACGCATCTCGATCTGTCCGGCCCGACCGCGACGGGCTCGTCCATGTTGCGCAATGCCATGCAGATGCGGCTTGACGAAGTCAACGCCAAGGGCATCCATGGTCGCAAGGTCAAGATGGTGACGGAAGACAACGGCAGCCAGCCGCAGATGGCGGTGCGCGCGGTGCAGAAGATGATCCGCAGCGACAAGGTGTTCGCCATCGTGAATCCGTTCGGCTCGGGTACCAATGCGGCAACGGTGAAGATGGCCACCGATGCAGGCGTGGTTGTGTTTGGTCCGTGGGCAGCGTCGTCGGTGATCCAGCGTGTATCTGGCAATAGCCCGCTGCTGTTCACGACGGTGCAGAACTATGACACCACGACCGCAACCGGTCTCGGTTGGGCGATCAAGAACTGGAACACATCGCGCGTTGGCGTGATCTATCAGGAAGGCCCACTCGGCGAGTTGATGCGCTCTGGCATCAACACGGCGATGAAAAACGCCAACCTCACCTTGGCAGCAGAAGCCGCCTACAAGGTGGGCGATATCGATTTCTCCTCACAGGTCGCGAAGATGAAGGCGGCGAATGTCGAGCTGATCTTCGCGGGCACCGTGATCCGCGAAACCGTCGGCGTGATGGCCGAGGTGAAAAAACTCAACTGGACCAATGTGAAGGTACTCACCGGCATTCCAGGGCGCAGCAGCGTCGTCACGGCATTGGGCAAGGACACCGTGGATGGACTGTACGGAATTGGTGGCTGGAAGTTGCACGATCCGGCAACCACCACCGACCCGGCCGCAAAGAAGTTCTTCACCGATTACAAGGCACGCTTTGGTCAAGAGGCCGATGAGAACGCCGCCAACGCGTACTCATGGATGGGCTGGTTTCTTGCCGGCGTGGAGGCCACAGGCACCGATCTGACCGCGGAGAAATTCGCGAAGGCCATGCAAGGCGTGACCCACGAAGACTTCACCACCTACACCCGTCTGAGCTTCAAGAACAACCATGCCATGCCAGAGCTGGTGTCCATTGATCAGGCCAAGGGTGGCCGTTGGGTGCAGATCGCAGAGCCCACCGACGGCAAGTAATTTGTCGCGACCTTAATCAGTCGGACAGCACGAGCCGGACGCGATCACTGAGCGTCGCGTCCGGATAGTCCATCAGCGAAATCCAACTGCTTGCATTCAAGCGGTGGCCGGCGTTCGCCCTCCGAAGCACGAAGCAAGGGAAATTCATCATGCATTTAGTCGAAACAGATCAGCCATACATCATTGAGAACCCGAATCTTCAAGGCGGATGGGCTCCCGTATTCGAGGAAATCGTCGATGACCAGTTGGAGATCATTGGCAGCGTCCCCAAAGACTTGAATGGTCTGTATGTGCGCAATGGCCCGTCTCCGCAATTCACTCCAAAGGGGAAATACCACTGGTTTGACGGCGATGGAATGTTGCACGCCGTGCGCTTCGAGAACGGCCGTGTGGAATACAAGAACCGCTGGGTGGTCACAGATGGCTTGGTGGCCGACCGCGAAGCGGGGACATCCAGATTGCCCGGTTTGAAGGGTCGGATGCCGGAAGGCGCGTTGCCGGACGATGCGCTCAAGAACACTTCCAACACCGACGTCAAGTTTCACAACGGTAAGCTGCTGTCGATGTGGTATCGCGGCGGCGCCGTCTACCAGGTCAACGCACAGACGCTGCAGACGCAGGGCAAGATGGAGCCAGATCCGCGACTCGTCGGCCTGCAGATTTCGGCCCATTCCCGGGTGGATGAGCGCACCGGCGAATTCATGTTCTTCGCTTATGGCAACACCGCGCCCTTCATGCACTACGGCGTGATGGGTGCAGATGGAGAACTCAAGACGCTGATCCCCGTGGCGCTGCCAGGCCCGAGATTGCCGCACGACATGGCGATCACGCAGAACTACAGCGTTCTGCACGACTTTCCGTTGGTCAACGACCCGGATGCGTTGGCAGCCGGGCGCTACAGCCTCGACTTCAAAGAGAACATGCGAACCCGCTTCGCGGTGATTCCGCGTCACGGCAAGGTGGAAGACATCCGCTGGTTCGACGCCGATCCACGCTACATGCTCCACGTGATGAACGCGTGGGAAGAAACGAACGAGCGCGGAGAGACCGAAGTCGTGATGGTCGGAACACCGTACGCCATGCCGAAGAATTTCGATGGCTCGCTCGACAAGAACCGCCTGCTGTTCACCATTGGAACGCAGGGTACGGACTACGAGCTCTACCAGTGGCGCTTCAATTTGACGACCGGAGAAACGAAGGAGGGGATTCTGGATGACATCCTCAACACCGAATTTCCGATGATCAACTCCTGGTATCAGGGCTACCGAAATCGCTATTCCTACCACGTGCTGATGGGTCGCATGCGCACCCTCGAGCAGCCGCAATTTGCCGGCTTGGCCAAGTACGACTATGAAACCGGCAGCGCCGTGGCCTACCACCCTGGATCGGGGTACTGGTTCAGCGAAGCCCCTTTTGCGGCGCGTGTCGGCGGCGTTGACGAAGACGACGGTTATGTCGTGGGCTTTGTTTTCAATACCCACGAAAACCGCTCCGAGGTCTGGATCTTCGATGCCAAGCGCATCGCCGACGGTCCCGTCGCCAAAGTGGTTCTCCCGCAGCGAGTCCCCAACGGCTTTCACGCCACCTGGGTCGATGGCAACCGTCACGCTATTTGAAAACTCCGTTTCTCTACAACCACTTTGTTTCCAAGGGAGGGTGCATTACTGCTTAGACAAGGAATCCTTGGTGGGGAATTCATTGCAATAAAACATTTTCAATCAATAAAGGAAGACAACGTGAATAAGAACTCAATCGCGATGGCCGTTGGCCTGATGCTGGCATCCTCGGCAGTTTTTGCCCAATCAAACGTCACGCTTGGCGGTCAAGTCAAGCTGGGTGTGGATAACATTTCCGTCAAGGGCGGTAGTGGCGCTGATCCCAGTGCGACCCGCATGACGAACAACACCAGCTTCTGGTACCTGGACGGCAAGGAAGATCTTGGCAACAACAAGACCGCGTACTACCACCTCGAGTGGGATTTTGCGGCCGACACGGGTGCCATGGGCGCAGGTCGTAACTTCTATGTCGGACTAGGCGACAAGGCGCTTGGACGTCTGCAACTGGGACGTCAGTCGGTCTACTTCAGTCACCATTGGTTCGTTGTCGATTACCACGGTGCATTCGATGCAGCGCCCAACGCCGCGAACTCCCTGAACGTGTTGGGAACCATCAACGGGGCCTACTTCGCAGGCGGCTTCCTGAACAACACCATCCGGTATGAAGCACCGAACATCGGCGGCTTCTCCGGCATGGCTTCCTACACCTTCGATGCGGAATCGGCTGAGACCAAGAGCAACAAGACCTGGTATGTGAACCCCACCTATGCCAACGGTCCATTCCGTGCCGGTTACTTCCACATGGCCCGTCGCTCGCAAGGCGCGATGCCTGGACAGATCGTGGGCAATCTGGATCAGGATGCCGATCGTCTCGCGCTTGGCTATCTCGACAAGGGTTGGCGCGTGGGTTTGCTGGTGGATCGCAACAAGGTCAGCGACAACAGCAACGGCGCGACGCAGCACCGCATTGCCTATGCCATCCCAGTGGCTTACTCATTCGGTGCGCACATGATTTCTGGCACCTTTGGCCAGGCCAAGTCGACCAAGGTCAATGGCTCCACGCTGGGCGATTCCGGTGCGAAGATGCTGTCGGTCAGCTACCAGTACGCGCTCAGCAAGCGCACGCAACTGGATCTGACGGTGGTGGAGCTGCGCAACGAGAAGAATGGCCGCTACAACCTCTGGAACGGCAGCATGACGGGTGCGCTGCAGTTCGCTCCAGCGGACGCCGGCGCTAGAACGCGCATGCTGTACGCAGGTATCAAGCACAACTTCTAAGCGACAGTTCAAGGCTCGAACCAGAATCCCAAGTGCTGGCCTCGCGCTCGCGCTTGGGATTTTTCCTTTTGTGATGAACGCAGTCGAAGCTGCTGGGGCTGAACGCACGCGGAGACGGATGGAGGGATGATGCGTTGGGCTTCTTTCAGCCTGAAGGTCATTGATCGATCGATCTATCTGCGCAGCCGCTCTACGCAATTCAAATCTAAGCTACCCGCCATACTTCGGATCGATAAAGCAGGACCATTCGTCGCTGCCGCCGATCGAGAAGGCTTGCGTTTTTCCGCCGACCGCCCCCGCCCAGACTCAACGCTCCCCATCCTGCATCGCAGCCCAGAAGTCCCGCGTCATCGAATACAGAATCCCCAGCGTGGGTGACAGGGTGCGGCCGCAGATGCGTGCCACGCCGTAGCGTCCAAAGCGCTGCGGATCGCGTGGGATCGGGACTTCCACGATGCGTCCTTCGGCGCGCTCTTTTCGCGTGAGGGCGAGGATGCCGAAGAGCATGGTGTCGCTGGCGAGGGTGACCTCGAGCAGCGTCTCCAGGTTGTTGCAATGCACCGTGAAGAGCTTGTCCTGCTCGGCCTCCGGGCCCCAGAGGTCGGTGAATCTTCGCGAGATGGCGGTGCTGAGTGTGGTGGTCGCCAGCGGGTATGTGCGCATGGTGTCGAAGTCCACTTGTTTGTGCGCGAGGATCGGGTGTCCGGCGCGGCACACGAGGCCTGCGGCCAGGTCGCCCAGTGGCTCGACGTCGACATTGGCGTCGGAGTTGAGGATGTAGCAGTCGCCGACGATCGCATCGATGGCTTCGGTGTGCAGCATGCCGAGCAGCGCGGAGGTGGCGCCCAGTTCGGTTCGCACCTTGACGCGCGGGTGATGCTGCGCCATGTGGATCAGAAACGGGGTGAGCAGCAGGGCGGCGGGGCCCGGTGCAAAACCCACATTCAGATGGCCTTCCTGGCCGCCGCGCAGCAACTCCATGTCGCGCTGCAGCTGCGTCATCTCCAGTCGGATGCGCCGCGCACGCTCTGCGACCAGCTCGCCGAAAACGGTCAGGCTGGCGCGCCTTGCCCCGCGGTCGAAGAGCTGGGCCTTCAATTCGTCTTCAAGCGAGCGAATGCTGCGGCTGAGCGCCGGCTGTGTGAGATGCACCGCGCGTGCCGCGTCGGAGAACGTGCCGTGTTCAACGACGGCGAGTAGGTGTTTCAGTTTTTGCGAATCCATGAGTTTTCCGCATGCTTTTCGAACAAACTTTGCATTTGAATTATAGGTTCAATGTTTTTAACATTCCAGAAATAAAGCGGCTTGCATCGATGGATGCGGCCAACCGCAGGCGAATGGGCTTGACGAGATATTTCAGGAGACAACACATGCTCAAGGTGCTTATTGGGCTCGGCATACCGTATATCGCGGTGATCGGGCTGCTTCCGTGGGTGGCTTCGGTCGACCGCTTCGTGTTCGGCGTGCCGTTCATCTACATGTGGATTTTTATCTGGTTTGTGTTGACGTCAGCGTGCATGTACACGGTCTGGTGCCTGTATGACCGCGACGAGCCCGAGTCGGCTCCCCATCACTGAAAGAAGGGGCGCACACCATGGCTTCCATCGTATTTCTCGGCTTCATCGTGTATTCGCTGTATCTCGCCATCCGCTCGCGCAGAGGTGGGGGCGAGCAGCAGAGCGTGCATGATTTCTTTGTGGCATCGCGCCAATTCGGCGCATGGCTGGTGTTCTTCCTGGCTGCGGGCGAGGTCTACAGCATCGGCACGATGGTGGGGTTCCCGGGCGGTATCTACGCCAAGGGTCCGACCTATGGGGTCTGGTTCCTTGGCTACATCTTGCTGGCCTATCCCCTCGGGTATTTTCTGGGTCCGAAGATCTGGGAAGCCGGTGCGCGCTACAACGCGATCACCTTGCCCGATCTGTTCAAGGGCCACTACCAAAGCCGCACGCTGGAACTGATCGTGGCGGCCACGGCGATCCTGTTTTTGCTGCCGTGGGGACAACTGCAATTCACCGGACTGGTGGCCGCGCTCAAGGGCCTGGGATGGAACTTCACACCGCTGCATCTGATCCTGATTTCTGCGGCGCTCGCGTTCACCTACATCGCCATTTCCGGTGTGCGCGCCATGTCGTACATCGCGATCCTGAAGGACGTCCTGATGCTCGCGGCGATCATCGTCACCGGCGTGGCCGTGGGCATGCATGTGGGCGTGGATGAGGTGTTCCAGGCCGCGAGCGCCAAGGTCAGCAATCACATGAATCCGACCGAGTTGCGCTTCTCGATGAGTACGATTTTCTTTCAGTCGCTGGGCTTTTACATGATGCCGTTTGCGATCCAGAACTTCTTCACGGCCAAGAGTGCCAACACGATTCGCCGCACGCAGATGGTGATGCCGCTGTACATGCTGATGTATCCGTTTCTGGTGCTCGCCTCGTACTACGCGATCAGTCAGAACCTGGAGCTTTCCTCGCCCAATGAAGCCTTTTTCGCGGCGGCTACGCAATTGCTTCCGGGCTGGTTGCTGGGTTTGGTGGCAGCGGGTGCGGCGCTTTCTGGTCTGTTGGTGCTCGCCGGTATTTGTCTGGCGATTGGCCCCATCGTCACGCGCAATCTGATTCCTTCGATGCCGGAGCAAAAGCAGAAGTACGCATCCAAAGTGGTGATCGTGATCTATCTGCTGCTCTCGATCGTGATGACGCTGTCGACGCCGAATCTGATGCTCACGTTGATCAACACCGCGTACTACGGAGTCACGCAGTTCTTCCCCGGTGTGGTGGTGATTCTGTTCCGCTTGAAGGTGCGCCCGATGGCGGTGGGTCTGGGGATCGTGTTCGGTCAGGTCTCGGCCATCGCGATGTATGTCGTGCAGCCTGACTTCGCCGGAGTCAACCTGGGGCTGGTGAGTCTCGCGATCAATCTGGTGGTGCTGTTTGCGGTCAATTGGATGCTTCCACGTCCGGTGGCGCAGATCAAGACGGCGTGATGCCTTCAACGCACGCATGTATGAATGAATGAATGAATGAGTGGATGGACGAGTGAGTAAGTGAGTGATGGAGATGAAGAACGAAATGACTAGCGCTACGACGAAGGTGTTCACTGCCCGCAAGATTCTCACCATGAATCCGGCGCAACCGGCGGCTACGCATGTGGCCGTGCAGAATGGAAAAATCATCGCGGTAGGTGGCGAGGCAGACATGGCCGCATGGCCCGATGCCGAGCGCGTCAACACCTTCGGCGACAAGGTGCTCATGCCCGGCCTGATCGAGGCGCACTGCCACTTGATGGAGGGCGCGATGTGGGATGCGGTCTACCTGGGCTACTTCGATCGCCGCGATCCGGAAGGAAAATTGTGGAACGGTCTGCGCACCCTGGATGCGGTTCTGGAGCGCCTGAAAGAAGCCGAGGCGCGAATGACCGACCCTGCCGCGCCATTGCTCGGTTGGGGTTTCGATCCGATTCTGTTCGGTACTGATCGCCTGTCGGTGAAGGAGCTCGACACCGTCTCCGCCAGCCGACCCATCGTGATCATGCATGCCAGCGTGCATTTGATGAACGTGAACTCCGCCATGCTGGCCAAGGCCGGCATCGATGAAGACACGGACATCGACGGCGTGCACAAAGATGCAGAGGGCCAACCCACCGGCGAGCTGCAGGAATTCGCGGCCATGTTTCCGGTGCAGAAGTTGCTGGGAAAATCCATGTCGCTGGCAGCTGCCGAGCAGAGCGCTGCGGTGTGGAAGTTCGGTCGCGTGGCACAGCTGGCAGGCGTCACCACGGCCACCGATCTGGTGAGCGATCTGTCGGACGCGGGTCTTCACACCATGCACGAGGTCACGGCCCATGAGGACTACCCCATGCGCATCGTTCCCGCGTTCGCGCCACAGCGCAACCCTGAAGGCGGCGCGGCACGCGTGCTCGAAGCGGCAAGGAACGAGACCGACAAGCTGCGCTTTGGTCCGGTGAAATTCATCGTCGACGGTTCGATCCAGGGCTTCACGGCACGCCTGCGCGCGCCCGGCTATTACGGCGGCCAGCCCAACGGCCTGTGGTTGATCCCACCATCGCAGTTGCTGGAACTGTTCACTCCGTTCCACGTGGCGGGTCTGCAATTGCACATCCATACCAACGGCGACGAAGCGACCGAGGTGGTGCTCGACGTGATCGAGAAAATGCTGCAGGCCCATCCGCGCGCCGATCATCGCCACACCCTGCAGCATTGCCAACTGGCCGACAAGGCCCAGCTGGAACGTGCGGCCGGGCTCGGCATGTGCATCAACTTCTTCTCCAACCACCTCTATTACTGGGGCGATGCGCACGCGACACAAACGGTGGGGCCGGAGTGGGCGGCGCGGATGAACCCGGCAGAAACGGCACGCCAGTTGGGCATCACGTTTTCGCTGCATTCCGACGCCCCCATCACACCGCTCAATCCGTTGTTCACCGCATGGTGCGCCGCGCACCGGGCATCGGCCTCCGGAAAAATTCTGGGAGAAGCCGAGCGCCTGTCCGTGGCCGATGCATTGAACGCGGTCACCCTGGGCGCGGCCAAGACACTGAAGCTCGAACACCTGATCGGCAGCATCGAGCCCGGAAAGTTCGCAGACTTCGCCGTGCTGGAAGATGACCCCAGCGCTGTCGCTGCAGAGCGCCTGAAAGACATCCCCGTGTGGGGAACGGTGCTCGCGGGACGCGAATTTCCAGCGCCACAGCAATGACCGAAAAACCGCCACGCACACCCATCCCGATGGTGGTGATCGGGGGCTATCTGGGCACGGGAAAAACCACCGTGCTCAACCGTCTCCTCACCGACACGCAGGGCCGTCGCGTGGCGGTGTTGGTCAATGATTTCGGCGAAATCAACATCGACGCCGCGATGATCCGCGCACGCAGCGACGATGTCATCCAACTCGAGAACGGCTGCGTATGCTGCTCCATCGGCGACAAGCTGGTGCAGGCGCTGGCCGACATTGGCGAGCGCGAAGAGCGTCCCGATCTGTTGGTGATTGAGGCCAGCGGAGTCTCCGATCCCATGC
>CALMCS010000808.1 GCA_937862875.1 uncultured Comamonadaceae bacterium | reverse complement strand
CGCGCACCGGTCTATCGTTTCTTCAACGTCCAGACCGGCACGCATTTCTTCACCGCCAGTGCGGCGGAGCGTGACTTCGTGATCGCGACCTACCCCGCTCTGCACTACGAAAATATCGCGTTCTACGCATCGGCTTCGCCGCAGACCGCGTTGAGCGGTGTCTATCGGTTCTACAACACGCAAACCGGGTCGCACTTCTACACCATCAGCGAGGCAGAACGCGACTATGTGCGCAGCGTCTACCCCGCGTTCCAATTCGAAGGAACGTCCTGGTATGCGCGCAAGACGGCCGGTGGTGGATCGGTGCCCATGTTCCGCTTCTTCAACACCATGACCGGAGCGCACTTCTACACCATCAGTGCGCAGGAACGGGACTACGTCATCACCGCCTATCCGCAGTTCAAATACGAAGGCGAGGCCTACAACGTCTGGAGCAATCGATAAGCGATTTGACGCTTTTGTACGCTGCATTGACCGAGTCTGAGAACTCCCACTGAGTCGGTTGATCGCATAGAAAAACGGGGCTCGCACTGCCTAGTGCGAGCCCCGTTTTGTTTTGTGTTTTTGTGCGTTGCTCCGTGCCTGAATCAATCAGATCAGCGTACTGAGTTGCGGCGCAGTCTCATGGCGGCAAAACCTGCCAGCAACGTGGACAGCAGCAGCATGGCCCATTCTCCGAGCGTTGGCACGGGCGTCGCATCCACTGCCGCGCTCTTGACCAGGGTGTTGGTGATGTTCGCAGTCACCGCGCTGTTCACTGGAATCGCGCCTGCTTGTGCATAGCTGGGCGCTTGCCAGCGATAGCCCTGCGGTGCTGCGGGCAGTTGCTCCGTCACAGTACACGCGCTGCCCGAGGCCACATTCAGAGGCGTTGCTGCACCTGCATTGGCTGTGACCGCAATCGTGCCGGTGTAGTGCGCAGTCGGATTCGTGCAATCCACGGTGAACGCAATCGAGCCAGAAAACGGCGCTGCATCAGCAGGCGTGATCACGCTCTTGCGCACTACGAGCTGGCCGCCCTCGATGGCCCGTTGGTCTTTCTCCAGGCTGTTGGTGATGACTGCCGTCTGCGTTCCATTGGCAACCATCGGCGTGCCGGGTTGTTGGTAACTCGTCACCGCCCAGAGATAACCGGTTGGGGGCGTAGGCAAAGTATTGCCTTCGGCCACGGTGCACTCGCTTCCCTCCTGCACGGTGATCGGCGCTGCACTGCCCTGGTTGGCAACCACCGGAATCGAACCCGTGACGCTGCTCACAGGATTGGTACAGCTGAGCGTAAATGGAATACTGCCCGAATACGCTGGTGCGTCGGCAGGTGAAGTCACCTGCTTGCTCACCGTGATCTGGCCTGTCTGAGGCGTGCGCAGATACCAGTTACCGTCGCTCGCGTCACGCACCAACACGTAGGTAGCGCCGTTGTTTTGCAGTGGAGCAGCCAACGCAAACGCGCCGGGCGCAGAGGCCGACGCACCGCCAGTAACCTGCACCAACAAGATACCCTTGCCCTGGGTGGCCGCACCCAGGCTACCAGCGGCAGGCGTGATGAAAATGAGGGTGGGCGCACTGCCTGCCACCACGCTGGCGGCCATCAACAGATCGCTTTGCGAGCTGGCGCCGCCCTGGTTCAGCACGGTATCGAGCTGCAACGTACCGCCATTGGCGGTATAGGCCTTGGAGACGTTCAGCACATTCGTTGGCGTTGAATTGGACTGCGTGAGCGACACAATGCCGCCTGCGTTATCGATGCTGCCAGCCATCGCGACGTTGACGGCCGTAGCCACCGACGAATCCAACGTTGCGCCACCACTCAACTGAATCATCGTGGCGGCGGAGTTACCCGTCATGTTCCAGCGAGCGGCGGTATCGAGCGTGATGTTGAGCGTTCCGCTGTTGGTGCTGTTGCCGGTGTAGGTGCCGCCGTGGCCGGTGAAGTTGGCACCTGTGCTGGTTGCGTCCGCTGTGAAAACGGTCGGGGCGCTGGTCACCGTGGCGTTGGTCAGCGTGGCATTGGCGTTGGTTGCGCCCACGTAGCCGATGGCGACGCCCGAACCGGCGGGGGCATTCACGGTGATGGGACCGGTTGCGGTAAGTTGTCCGCTGCCGCCCATCAAGACGGCTGGAGAACCATCGGTCGCCAAGGTTGCCAGACTGCTGCCAGCCCCCTGAAGCTTCATGACGCCCGTACCGGCAATAGACACCACGTTGGAAGCGGTAGACGCCAAAGTGGCCTTGCCCGCGACCGTGAACGTGCCCGCGCCCGACGTCACGACACGATTTCCTGGACCCGCAACCGTGCCGTCGAACGTGCTGCCAAAGTTGATGAGGGTTGTGTTTTGATCGGACGTGGCATCGACCAAAATCTGGGTAGATTCCCCAAGCACGCCGTTCACCCGGACAGCAGAGGAGTCCCACTTGACCGCTCCGCTCAAATTCAAAGATCCGCCTGCTACCCGAGCGATGTTGGCCTTCCCTCCGCTCTTCACCGTCACGGTGGTAGCGCCAGACACGTTCACGGCCCCTTTGGATGGAACGTTTGTAACGCGTGCCATTTGAAGAAAGGCGGCTGCCAATTGGACGTTGCCGGTGAGATCTCCGGTCACATTGAGCAAATTCCCAATGCTTGGCGTGTCGGTGGAATCGTTGAGGTAAAAGTAGATCGCCCGCGTATTGATTGTGCTCGCGAGGGTGGAGGTCAAGTTGAAGCTCAAGTTTCGGGCTGTGACCGTTGAATTGGCAACTGCAACGCCCCCATTGTTACCACCCACTGCAAGCGCATATACATTGGGACTGGCCGTGTTGATGATCGTGTCGAACTTGGAAAAAGTGAGTGAAGTCCCTTTCCCCGAGGCATACGCAACGTTGGTGCCGCTATAGGTCATGGACGGTTGCGGCCCCACCTGCGGGGTAGTCACCAGGGTAGTGGTGCAATTGCTTCCCAAAGTCGCAATGACAGAGCCCGTGCTTTCAGTGCAGACCGCAAATGAAGACTGCGCCAGACCCGCCGCTGATA
This sequence comes from uncultured Comamonadaceae bacterium, assembly GCA_937862875.1. Taxonomy (GTDB): domain Bacteria; phylum Pseudomonadota; class Gammaproteobacteria; order Burkholderiales; family Burkholderiaceae_C; genus Diaphorobacter_A. The sequence continues at coordinate 156 of CALMCS010000808.1, read as the reverse complement.
GTGCGATTCCCACCTGCATCAGTTGCCTCAGTCGCTTTTTTCGCAATGGAGCAAGGCCTGTGACGGCTTGACGGCAACTCATGATGTTGGCGGTCGCCTCATCGGGGAACTCAGCGGGGTTCAGCATCGAAGTTGACATGATTGGGTCCCTGGAAA
>CALMCS010000807.1 GCA_937862875.1 uncultured Comamonadaceae bacterium | reverse complement strand
ACGGATTACCGCATTGATCCGTTTGACCTGCACCTCTTTGCCGCTGTGATGGAGCATGGAACCATCACTGCCGCTGCTTCGTCCGTGAATCTGTCGTTGGCTGCGGCCAGTGCCCGCCTGAAGGGTCTTGAAGACGCGACCGGTTCACGGCTACTGGAGCGGTCCAAGTCGGGCGCAGTACCCACCGATGCGGGACGCGCTCTGCTGCGCCACGCCAACCGCGTGCTGGCAGAGCTCGAATCGCTGCATGTAGAGATGGCGAGCTTCGGTCATGGATTGCGCGGTACCGTTCGGCTGCTGTGCAACACAGCCGCCATGTCCGAGAGCCTTCCGCGCATGATTGGCCAATTCTTGGTGAAGACCCCTGATCTTGACGTGGACGTGCAAGAGCTTTCGAGCGAGGCAGTTATTGAGGCACTGCGCCGTGGCACCGCTGACCTAGGCATCGTCGCCGATTACGTCGACACCTCTGGGCTGCTTGTGCAGCCATGGGTCGATGACCGTCTGGTGGCACTCTTGCCAAAGCGCTGGTCTTTGGGCCGCCGCCGTTCCATGGCGTATGGCGAATTGCTAGGGCATCCCTTTGTGGGTTTGGCCCGGGAGAGTGGACTAAGCCGCTTTCTGGCAGCCCAAGCCAGTCGCAGTGGCCGCGTCCCGCGCCATCGGGTGCGTCTGGGTGGATTTGACGCTGTAGCGGAACTGGTAGATGAAGGCGTCGGAGTGGCGGTCATGCCCGAGAGCGCAGCTGTGCGCTTTGCCAAGGCAGGTACCCAGATCGTAGGACTATCTGATGCTTGGTCTCGGAGAAAGCTGCTCGTTTGCTTGACCCCGGCAGGGAGCGAGCTGCCCAGTGTTCGCGCTCTGGCCGATGCGCTGCTGGGGGCGCGACCGCAGGTTGGGAGTCGGTGAGCAGAGGACGTTGGCTGGGTATGGAGTAAGGATTGCTTTTGCCCGGGAGCCGACCATCAGCGTCAGCAAACTGAACAGCAGCAACCGCCGCAGAACAGACTTCCGGCGTGGCGGCTACAGGCTGATTGCGGAAGTTCACCAAGGGCGGCTTAGCGGTGGCTCAGTGCAAGGTAAACGCCCTGAAAGGCCGTGCACGGCAGCTGCGCGCCAGACGCGACGCAGTGCTCATACACGGGATGTCGCCACATCAGCTACTCGGACCTCGGGTTGCCCGGGGGCGCTCTCCGGTCGGGAGGCGATGGCAACTTGATGACGAAAAGAGAGTCGCCCCTGCTACAATTAACAATATCTGGTTACGCTCTCCAAACATCAAACTATTAGGAGCGAAGACACCGGCGGCGGCAACGGAGGACGTCAGCCAAGCGCTATGGACATCAGCCAGCAGCCCCTTGCTGCGCGTGAGTGCCTTGCGCTGTTCGCTACGCATCTGATGGCTGAAAGGCCGGCGATCTTCCGATCGCTGAATGAATCAGTCGAATTACAAGCCCAAGTATTTCCTACTCGCGGGAAGCGCATCGGAGTCCGCGGCAGCGACGGCCATCGATCGAGCACACGAGTTCGTACGCGAAGTCACCAAGAAGGTGCTGGAGGCTGGAGATGGATTCGTTGTCTACACCGCCTCTGAGCCGGTCAATGCGGCAAAGCAACCGCTGATCTTTGACTGGACGATCCTGCGTGAGATCGATGCTTGCTACCCTGGTCAGGCGACATTGCCCCGCGTCGTCATCGTCCTGGCTGAGCGGCATCGCCAAGCAAGCATGAACCCCGAACAGCGCGCACTGATCGCGCGTCTCTCGATGCGTGGGCTGGCCAAGGTCGATGTCATCCCCGATGAAGTCGTCACCGGTGGGAACGTCGGGGACGCGCAGGCCTCTCACGCATCGGGGATGCTTGCGCTCGGCGGCGGCAAGGGGGTCTCTGATCGAGCCTACAAGATGGTGAAACTGGGCCTGCCGGTCTATCCGATGGATTTGAAGATCGGGGCCAATAGCGAGGACGGTGAAGGCGCGCTGGGTGTGTACAGGAAGTTCATGTCGGCGCCCTTGTCCTACCTGAGCCATACCGGCGCAGAGGTCGTCTCCAAGACGCCCGCTCTGTCACTTGAGGAGCTGGTCTTGCCGGTCCCCGAGATCGCGGCGCATGTCGTCGCGATCCTGGAGAACGAGCTTGCGGCCAAGGCACACGCAGCGCCCACGGACGTGTTGGTGCTGACGGCGCTGCCGATCGAACTCAACGCGGCCCGCATGGCCTTTGGGATCGATGAAGAGACCCCAGCCGCTAAAACTGATATCGGGCAGAACCACTGGCGCGCGCAAGTGCAGACGAACAAGGGCACGCTTGCGACCTGCACAATCGCCACGTTCGGCACCGCTGGCAATGTTGATGCCGCAGCCATCACCGCCACGCTTCTGATGGAGTTCAAGCCCAAGCGCGTGGTCATGATCGGCATCGCGGCCGGCATGCGCGAAAAGACCGCATTGGGCGACGTCATCATCGCCGATCGGGTGGTCGCTTATGAAGGAGCGGCGCTGTTGGACGGCGGCAAGACCGAAGCACGGCCCGAGATCTATCGCCCGGTGTTTTCCGTGCAGCAGGACATCGCGAACTACCTCGCCTCAGCCAAGTCCGCCTCCGCACGCATCGATAGCGCGCGTGCGCACCAAGACCTGGTCTTCCCTGAGACCTCGGATGCCGGAGCGGTTTCCAAGCGCTTGATGCCACAGGTGGCAACCATCGGTAGTGGCGAGAAGCTGCTGCGGGATCCTGAAAAATTCCGGCAATTGCGTGATCTTCACGGCAAGGTGGAGGTGGCTGAAATGGAGGCCGCCGGCATCTTTGCGGCCTGCGCGCAGCACAGCGTCCCGTCGCTCATCGTTCGTGGGATCAGCGACTTCGGCGATACGAAGAAGGACAGCACGTTCCACGATCTGGCGTCCAGAGCCGCAGCCATCGTTGCTTCAGACCTGGTTGTGTTCGGCATGGGCTCTTAGGGGCCATTAGATCTTTTCAACTCGGTCACGCGCGCAGTAGAGCGCCTGTGGGAGGACCACTTTGCCTTTGACAAATACACAACTGCTTTGGTACGACAGCAATGTGCTGCGCCTGACGCAGAAGAAGCGCAACGAGTACCACGAGCAGGTTGATCGCCTGATCAAGGAGCTGCGAAAGCACGTAGAAAACCGCGAAGAGCTGAAGGTGACTAAGGTGGTCAAGGCAGGCTCATTCGCGAAATACACCATCCTGCGCAAGACCAACGATGACGCGGTCGACGTTGACGTGGTGTTCTATATCACCGGTAAGGACGCGAGCCACGAGACGTTCAAACAGCTGAGCGACACCATCTACGAGCTGCTGATCAAGATCTACCCGACGAAGAAGGTCGAGGACTTCGAGATCCAACGGCGCGCCGCGACGGTCACCTTCATCGGGTCCGGCTTGGCCGTCGACATCGTCCCTTTGATCCAGGATCCCGCGCGTCCGGACCACGGCTGGCAGTTCGACATCCAGGATGGTTCGAAGAGCGAAACCTGCGCGCCTTGCTCGATCAAGTTTGTCGC
>CALMCS010000806.1 GCA_937862875.1 uncultured Comamonadaceae bacterium | reverse complement strand
CAGGGCGTCGTAATTTTACCAAAGGCGGGCGAGGCGGAGGTTTTTCGAGGTGCCCGATAGTGAAACGAATAGATGTAGCGAGGCTCACCATTTGTCCAGACGTACCCGAGGAAGCCAAACCAAAACAGCATGTCGATCAGTTTCTCTTGTTCATTCTCTGGAACCGAATGTCCACTGAGACGTGACACAAGCTCCTCTCGACTGAGCCTGGCGGGACACCCAAGAAAGGCGTACAAGAGTTCTCCAGAGTCCGGATAGACGTCGCGTATTTCCAGATTGATCTCGGACAGAAGGTCATCCGAGAACGCGGACATACCTTTCTCAATGTCCTCTTTTTGAATTCGATCGTGCCCCAAGCTGACTGCATAGCCTCGGCAGTGCCCAATGAGATCCAGTAGACTTCGAGGACGCATCAGAGACCTATCGATCAGGTATTGAGAGCTGTCCTCACCCTCGATCATCGGCACACAAATCGAATTCCAGACCTGACGGAAATCCTCTGTTTCATCGAAGGCATCAATCCTGACGATTCTGCGATGCAGCATTTCCCTCAAAAGCTCCGGGTCGTCCCAATCAACGTTGGCGCGGGTTTCTTTCCCTCGGTCTGACGTGGTGTCGATCAAGTTCTCGAAGACATCGTTTCGCAGGAATACCACCGTGTGAGCAACGCTGTCCTTTCGATTCAGTTCGCGCTCAATCTTGCGAGTGGCCTCAAGTAGCGCTCTGACGATGACCAGATCATTTGCGTTCACGCCTTGCGAGGTCCACCCCTTGTCAAGGTTGTCAAAGAGCAGCCAAAGCTCGTCTTTGAAATGAAGGTACTCCTTGACGCCGCTTCTCAACTTATTGAAGTCATGCTTGTAGATCAGCTCTGTAATTTGGGGGCCGCTTAGCTCGATGTTCGACTGCCCTTGGTACTTTGCCTCCAGTTCAAGGGCCAGATCGCGTAGAAGTCCCTTCAACCGCTCAGCGAAGTCGCCCTCATGTGAGTAATCATTTGTCACGTAGGCAGCCTTCAACCGCTGATAGGGATCGAAGAGGCGTGAGTCACGGACATGAGCCTCCTGATCCTTCTCGAGCAGCTTGTAGCAGATCTCAATCCAAAGGATGTACTCCCAAAGCGCCGTGATTGTGTGTTCTACGGTCCCAGCAGACATCAGTCGAACAACGCTGTCCTTAAGTTTTAGAAGCTGATACCCGTCAGGCTTCAGGTCGAGGACCACGTTCTGGCGCTTGGCCCGCATCGTGTCGCGCAGCCGGAAGAAAATTGCAGTCTTCCCGGACCCCTTGCGGCCAGTTACTAGGCGAACTTCTTTTCTTTGGGCTCGTCGGAAAGCGGGAATTTCAACGTAATACTCCTGAAGCGCGGTCATCTCATTTTCGGCGGCAGACGCCCCAAGATTGACCATCTCCAGACGTGACTTGGCACCTCCGTTTGTCTGGGGTGTAGCTGCCTGGAACAGCTCAAAGACCTTTTCAGCGACTGTGCCCACCGCTGCTTGGAACTCTTTTTGCACACTGCAGCAAACTACAAGATCCCTGTAGTCGACCGGCACCGGGCTATGGTCGCCACTCTGAATGAAGACCCTAGCCTTACCCATGCCGTCTGCTAGTCCTGCGACAAAAGCACAGCGCAGGTTATGAACCTTCGCATCTGCGTGGTCAGCAGGCAGAAAATGCACAACTATCCCCATGGACTGAGCGACGTTTGCAATGGCGTCCCTGGCGGAGAGCCGGGGGGACTCTGTTGGGTCGAAGCTTCTGAATTTGAGCGGTGCCTTCTTGATTGCGGATAGGATGTACCCGTCATAGTCAGTCTTGTGCTTGGGCTGCACTGTGTAGATTGGTGACTGCAAATTCAGCCTCTCGGTCACAGACAGCTTGCGTGAATGGTCGAAGTCCCTAACATGCTGGGCCAGCTCTGTGCCATTGCTGTATGGCTTGCAGCCAAGGGTGTCGAACAAGCCAAGTTCGTGGGCTGGTATCTCATCTGCGGTCACAGAACTGTGGCGGATCAGCAAGACGCGCTTTCCTCGGCCAATGCTGTACCCTATCTCGTAGAACACGTTGAAGTTAGATTTCGAGATGTCCGCAATTGTGAATTCCGATGAGTCAATGCTTGTCAGCACTTCCGTGGCGATGAACCTGCCAGGGGTGTCCATCTCCTCCCAGGTTGTCAGTGATACCAATTTGCTGGCCGTTTCGCGAAGGAGCGAGACCGCATTCTTGATAGCTTCCCGCACCAATGGAAGCCCGCTGGCGTAGGCAATGAAAGTCGGTACAGACATACACCTTCCTCGTGGTTCGCTCATAGGCATTCATTCATTATGCGTGTTGACTGGCGTGTATCTAGCGGGGGCAGGCATCTCTCACCAATTCAAGGCCGACGCCTGAAGGACCGCAATCGCTGCAGAGTTGCCGCCCAACAGGCAAGGACGGCTTCTGTTTAGGGTTGTGAGATAGCTGCCCGGAACACCCCCGAGCGACGAGCGCCCCCCGACCTGAGGGCAGGTGTCGCACAAGCCTCGATGGAGGAAACCGCGAAGAACGCCAACGCAGGTGTTCAGGGCGCAAACGCTATGGGGTTTTGGGCAGCGGCTTGACGGCCAAGGTCCGCAGGCAAGTGGGGCTGGTGTGCCATCGTATGTGGTTGTGGCCCGGGGGCAGCAGCGGTGGCGTGCCTTTCGCCTGGCGCGGCATGCGTTCTGAAGCGCCGTTCGCAACACCGGGCGCGCGCCGATCCCGCCGACAGACCCAAGCGCATCGACATCCAAGACAAGTGGTGGTTCAGGGGCCTGTTCATGATGGAGGTGGCGCCCGAATGGCCTGCCCGCGCATCCAACTTTGCACGATGGTCATCGCAAGCCCGCAGTGCCGACAGACAAAGACTGGTGGCGCTGCGCTGGACGGCACTTCGGCTTGCTCATCGCTACTGGGTGTGACGGCTTGCGTTGGGGCGTCGCCCAACAACTGGCGCGCCAGCGCAAGGCATTCCCTGCGGTTGCCATTGGCCAGCAAGCCATAGTGGCGGATGCGATGGAAACCGCCGGGCAGCACATGCAGCAGGAATCTGCGCATGAACTCCTGGGGCGCCAGCGTCATGGTCTTATGGCGCGTGCGCCCCTTGGCCCGGTAGTCCTTCCATTTAAAACTCACCCCGCGCTCATCCATCGCAAGAAGCCGACTGTTGGAGATAGCCACCCGGTGCGTATAGCGCGACAGGTAGGCCAGCACCGCCTGGGGGCCGGCAAACGGCCTCTTGGCATAGACCACCCACTCGCATTGGCGCATCGGAGCCAGCCACTGGCTGAAGCAGGCACCATCAGCCAGCGCCGCCAGTTCGCCGAAGAACCTCAGCCGCCCCGCCTGGTGCAGGCGCAACAGCTCTTCGATGAAGCGCCGTCGCATCAACCTGGACAGCACGCGCACCGGCAGAAAGAAGCCCGATCGGCAAGCCACCCAGGACTTGCCGTCAGGAGCCAGTCCACCGCCTGGCACGATGCCATGTACATGCGGGTGATGCGTCAGTGCAGAACCCCAGGTATGCAGCACCAGCGTGGCACCGATGCGGGCACCCAAATGCTTGCGGTCAGCAGCGATGGTCTGCAGCACCTCGGCGGCGACATCGAACAACAACCCATAGAGTTCTACCTTGTTCTGGTACGCCAGATCTGCAATGGGCGCGGGCAGCGTGAAGACCACGTGGTAATACTCCACGGGCAGCAGATCGGCCTGGCGGGCGTCAAGCCAGCGCTTGGCTGCAGCGCTTTGGCACCTGGGGCAGTGGCGGTTGCGGCAGGAGTTGTAGGAGACCAGTTCGGTGGCGCAGCCATCGCAGCGCAAGACATGTCCCCCCAGTGCCGCTGTGCGGCACTGCTCAATGGCCGACATGACCTTGCGCTGAGACAGGCTCAAGTGGCCGCGCTGGCTGTCACGCCAGGCTGCACCATGCTTGCGGAAGATGTCGGCGACCTCCAGAGAGGGCCGCTGCACGCGCGCACCGTCAGGCCGGTGGCATGGGCTCCAGTGGGCCGATCACCTCGCGCAGCAGGTCCGTCGCTACGTGAGCGTAGATGGATGTGGTCTCCAGCTTCTTGTGCCCCAGCAGCACCTGGATCACGCGGATATCGACCTTGCGCTCCAGCAGATGCGTGGCAAAGCTGTGGCGCAGGGTGTGGGTTGTGACGCGCTTGTGGATCCCTGCGGCCTGGGCCGCTGCATGAACGGCGCGGTTGAGCTGGCGAATTGAGAGGGATTCCAAGGGTGTCATGCCTGGGAACAGCCAACCACCGGGCAGCATCTTGCCCTGGGCATGGGCGAGGTGCCACCAGGTGCGCAAGCGCTGCAGCAAGACAGGGCTGAGCATGGCGTAGCGGTCCTTGGCGCCCTTGCCTTGCTCCACGCGCAGCGTCATGCGCTGGCTGTCGACATCGGTGACCCTCAGGCTGACGACCTCGCTGGCGCGAAGACCTGCGCCATAGGCAACCGATAGAGCCACTTGGTGCTTGATGTTGTGGGCCGCAGCCAGAAGGCGTGAGACTTCTTCGCAGCTCAGGACCACAGGCAAGGTGCGAGGTAGCTTCACGGGCTGCATCTTGGCCATCAGCTCGATGCGTCCCAGCGTGATGTCGAAGAAGAACTTCAGTCCGGTGAGCGTGGCGTTGAGCGTCATGGGGGACGAGCCCGTGTCCACCAGATGGAGCTGGAAATTGCGCAGATCTTCCTCTGTGGCCGCTTGGGGCGAGCGCTTGAGGTAATCGGCCAGCTTGCGCACGGCACGGATGTAGGCTTCTTGAGTGCGAGGCTCCAGCTTGCGCATCCGCATGTCCTCAAGCATGCGTTGGCGCAGTGGAGAGATGGAGGGGGTCGAAGGGGAAGGGATCATGATCGTGCTCCTGTCGAAGAACGAGGCCGATTGCCTCGCTCGCCAACATAGACAGGGGCGCGATGTTTACTCTGTGTCAGGGCCTTCGCGGCGGGCTACCGCGCGAGCGGTTTAGTCCTCAGGCTGTGAGCGGAAGTTAGGCAGTGTCCGCTTCGCGGACTAACCCTGGTTGCTCACGAATCCGCGTATGGCATCACCATCTGAGCACGCCATCGAAGCTGAACGCTGCCGCCAGGCTTAGCTAGGTGTCAATGTGGCGGACAGCGTGCCCGTTTGTCTGGAAACGTAAGGGACGAGAGCGCCGAAGTTGTGGCCGCGCCATGCACCTTATTTGATGCCCCTGCGCGCCAGGCGCTGCGCCCAGCAAATTCCGTAGATCCTCGCGGATACCATTGATCGTATAGACGCCGTATATATGCCTGCGGCCGAGACCCTGGGGAGGGAACAAGATGCGATTGAGCTTGCCGCCTGTCAAAGGAATTGACGCCAAGCATCGGAGAGGCTTCATTGGCCAGTTGATCGTTCCAGAACGTGATGTAGAGGGCGAATGGACGCGATTTGTCCTGCCATCTGCAACTGGCCATAGGCTAACGACCGCCGACGGCGAAGTCCTCTACGCTTTCGCCAAAGCACCCAAGGACGGCCAGGTGCCCGTGGACGGTGCCGTACTGATTGGGCCTGTTCCCGACAGATCATCCGAATGTATCGACCTGCGGGCATCCAAGTGGTTGGTCCATCCTGCAGTTGGCGGACCCGAGACGGGGGCAGCGAGAGCCCGAGAGACTTGGTTAAACGGCTTTCGGTATGTTGGGGAAGACGAAGTTACCAGTGGTCGGATCGGTCTACGGCGGCCTCAGTTGGGCGCGCTCCATGCCATCCATGCGCATTGGTCGACTAGCAAAGATGTCGCTACCGTCGTCATGCCAACGGGTACCGGCAAGACTGAGACGATGTTGGCGACCTTGGTATCGGCCCGTTGTGTACGCGTGCTGGTACTCGTGCCGACCGACGCACTGCGGGCCCAGATCGCCCTAAAGTTCTTCACGTTGGGCATCTTGAAGGACCCTAGGTCAAGCCTACTGCAGCCGGGCGTCGTGCGTCCCGTCGTGGGGATGTTGACAAAGATGCCGGCGACTCCCGAGGAGGTCGAAGAGTTCTTTCGGCAGTGCAATGTCGTCGTCACGACCAGCGCGCTGGCCGGCAGATGCTCCCCAGAAGTCCAAGCGCGCATGGCGGAGCTGTGCTCACACCTGTTCATCGACGAGGCCCACCATGCAGAGGCTGCAACGTGGAAGCGATTCAAGTCCCACTTCAAAGGCCAGAGCCTGATCCTGCAGTTCACGGCCACGCCGTTCCGTGAGGACGGCAAGCCCCTGGACGGCAAGATCATCTATGTGTATCCGATGCGTCAGGCGCAGAGCGAGGGCTACTTCAAGCCCATCCGGTTCAGCTCCGTCTACGCCTTCAATAGCGCTCGCGCGGATCGGGACATCGCGGAAAAGGCGATCGAGGAGTTGCATGCCGACACCACCGGTCTCCACGTCGTCATGGCGCGTGTATCTACACAGGCGCGGGCGACAGAAGTTCATGCGATCTACGAGGCTCTGGGGCAATTCAACCCGGTCGTCATCCACAGCGGCCTCAAAGAAACAGAGATTGATGCTGCCCGCACGAAGCTCAAGAGCGGGGAGTCGCGGATCGTCATCTGCGTCGACATGTTGGGTGAGGGTTTCGACATGCCCGAGCTCAAGATAGCTGCTTTTCATGACCTGAGGAAAAGCCTGGCCGTCACGCTCCAACTAGCCGGCCGCTTTACTCGGGCGCGGGATGACCTCGGCGAGCCCGTCTTCATTGCGAATACGGCAGACGTCAACCTCAAAGAGGAACTACGTGCTCTATACACGCAGGACCCTGACTGGAACCTGCTGCTTCCCCACCTCAGCGAAGGCGCGATTGGGCAGGAGTTGGAGGCGCAGCGTTTCATCGGAGGCTTCGTGGGTCAGTTGGACGACATCCCGCTAACCGAGATTCAGCCCGCTGCGAGCATGGTTGTCTATCGCACGCAGTGCGGGAATTGGTCGCCCAATAAGTACAAGGTCGCCTTCAGGGGTAGCAACGACGGCGAACAAGTGCATCCGATCCTCAACGAAGCGGAGCGGATGCTAGTCGTTATCGCGGCTAGGAGACAGGGTGTTCCATGGACCGACATAGCCACAGTGGATGGCATTGCTTGGGAGCTATGCATTGCGATCTGGGACCAAGAAAGGGCGTTGTTGTACATCCACGGTTCGGCGAACAATGGCAACTACTCGGATCTCGCCAAGGCGCTGTGCGGCGACACGGTCGAACTCATCAAGGCGCCGGATGTCTTCCGGGTCTTCTCTGGCATCAACCGGCTAATGCTCACCAACGTTGGACTGGACGAGCAATTGGGACGGCAGATCCGCTATACCGGCCGCATGGGCCCAGATGTGGGGGCGCTGCTTGCTGAAGCGACGCTGGCCACCACCACCAAGGCTGTGCTGGCGGGAGTTGGTTTTGAGAAAGGCGGGCCGACCTCTGTCGGAGCAGGCAAGCGCGGACGAGTTTGGTCCAACCTGCGCTTACGCGTTGACCAGTTCGCCGCTTGGTGCAAGAACATTGGGTCCAAGATCGACGACCCGGAGATTGACCCAGAGCATGTACTACGTGGCACGCTCATCCCGATGCTGATCGATAGCCGGCCCACGGCGGTCCCGGTCGGCGTGGACTGGCCGGCCGAAATCCTCGATCTAGTGGAGTCCGCAACAACGATCTCGTTCGGGGCCACGATCAACCAGCACCTGACCTACGTCAGCATTGAGCCTCGCGACTACACCGACAGTGGCCCCATCGTGTTGAGGGTCAGTTGCGACCAGCGGGAAGTACAGATCCGGCTCAATTTCATCGGGCGGGGGAAAAACGCAGATTTCTCATTCGTCTACGAGGGTGATGGCCGAGCCACCATCAGACGCGGCGCCGAGCAAGACTTGTGCGACTTCTTGACGGAGTACCCGCCGACCATTTGGTTTGCGGACGGGTCTAGGCTCGATGGAAACGTGCTTGTCCAACTGCGAACCGATACTGCCCTGTACTCACGCGACCGGCTTGTAACCTTGGACTGGACCAACACCGATCTCACGCAGGAGTCACAACGGGAGGAGCGTCGGACCGAATCCGTGCAGTTCAGGATGATCGAGCACATCAAGGCGGAGGCGCGCCATGAGATCCTTTTCGACGACGACGGCAAGGGTGAGGCGGCCGACATTGTCGGGATAAGCCTTGACAGCCTGACCCTGCCGAAGCTGATCACTGTCGACCTGTACCACTGCAAGTATTCGAGCGCGCCGGAGCCCGGTGCTCGAATCGGGGACATGTACGAGGTCTGCGGTCAAGCGCAGAGAAGCGTGCTTTGGATGCACAACAAGGACCGCCGAACCGATCTCTTCGCGCACTTACTGAAACGCGAGGCACTGCGTATCGAAAGCGGCAGGGCTACTCGCCTGGAGGTCGGCACCAGGGATCGACTGATCGAGATCAGAGACCTCAGCCGCACCTGCAGGATAGCGATTCGCGTTTTCATCGTGCAACCCGGCCTGTCTAAGATCCAGGCGGCGGACCACCAACTCGCAGTACTGGGCGTTACGGAGAAGTTCCTCCAGGAGACCTATCAGGTTCCATTGCAGGTCTACTGCAGCTAGTTCTCTATGACTCGACCCGGGTTCCTTAGACATCCGCGAGCCGTTGAGAGACAGCTTTGCGGCGGCGATTCAGGCAACTCGAAGGACCGATCCCGCTGCGTAGCAGTCATAGAGTCCTGGAGGTTGAACGGCAGCAATAGGTGGCCGA
>CALMCS010000805.1 GCA_937862875.1 uncultured Comamonadaceae bacterium | reverse complement strand
CCCGCTCGCACGACCAGTACAACACCACCATCTACGGCATGGACGACCGCTACCGCGGCGTCTTCGGCCAGCGCCGCGTGGTGTTCATCCACGCCGAAGACATTCGCGCGCTGGGCTTCAAGGACGGTGATTGGGTAGACATCCGCACCGTCTGGGACGACGGCCAGGAGCGCCGTGCGGACGGCTTCAAACTCGTCGCCTACGACATCCCGCGCGGCAATCTCGCCGCGTACTACCCCGAGACCAATCCGCTGGTGCCGCTGTCGGCAGTGGCGGCGAATGCGGGGACGCCCACGTCCAAATCGATTCCGGTGGTGCTGGAGTTGGCGCTGGTGCAAGCGGCTGCTGCGCAGTGAGTGAGGCGGTCGAAGAAGCGGCTGAAGGCGAGCCGCCACCGCTACCTGTAGTGCTTCTGTGGACCCTGTCGCAGGAGCAAAAAGAACGCGCCGAATCGCAGATTCCACTCACGCGGATCGCGAAGAAAACCGGCTTGGGAGTGAGCGTGATACTGCGTGAGTTCACGCAACTGAGTGACGCGGTGCTGGGCGGAACGCCAGGGCCGGGGCTGGTGCATGTGGAGCAGCAGGACGGTCGCTGGCTGGTGGGTTTGACGCATACCGGCCACGAGGTACTCGCTGGTTTGAGGCCAGCATAAGTGCGATGCTCCGTGATAAGCAGGGAGCGCTGGAGATAGCGCCCCACTTATCACCGAGCCATGTCGGCCTGTTCAGACTGCATCGCCTCAGATGACGCCTTGCGCACGCAGATCACTCTGCTCTTGCAGTGTAATTCCGAGCCCTGTGAGTACCGTTTCTGTGTCGGTTCCCAGTCCTGGAGGCGGGATATCGGCCATGGCGCGAACTCCATTGAATACGAGCGGGCTACCCACTTGAGGAATGGTTTCAGAAATGGGATGTGGCAAGTTTCTAAGAATTCCCCGGTGCTGAACCTGCGGCTCTGCAAATACCTCCGGAATGGAATTGATGGGGCCACAGGGCACACCGGACTTGCCAATTTTCGAGATCCAGGTAGCGCGGTCGTCTTCGCTGAACTTCAGCGCCAGCATCTGAACCAGGGCGTCCTTGTTGCGCACGCGTGCCGCGTTGGATGAAAAACGCTCATCACTGATGAGCTCGGGCATGCCGATCGCGTTGCATAGATTGGCAAACTGCCCCTCGTTGCCCACCACAATGATGAAATCTGCGTCACGGGCGCTGAAGACCTGTTGAGGCTGAATGTTCGGGTGGGCATTGCCGGTACGCATTGGCGTTTTGCCACCGACCAGGTAGTTCATGGCTTGATTGCTGAGCAGACCCACTTGCACGTCCAACATGGCAACGTCAATGTGGCTTCCAACTCCGGTCTTTTCGCGCGAGGCGATTGCGGCCAGGATACCCACCGACGAGTAGATGCCCGTGACCAGGTCGACGATTGGAATCCCGACCTTCTGTGGCTCTCCGTCGGGCAAGCCCGTCACGCTCATCAGACCGCCGAGTGCTTGAATCAGGAAGTCGTATGCAGGCTGTTCGCAGAGCGGGCCGGACTGGCCGAAACCGGTGACCGAGCAGTAGATCAGCTTTGGGTTGAGTGCAGAGAGTTCCTTGTAGCCAAGCCCGTATCGTTCCAGAGTGCCCACCTTGTAATTTTCGATGAGGATGTCACTTTGCAAGGCCAATTTGCGAACGATGGCTTGGCCTTGTTCTGTCGAGAGGTCCAGGGTGATGGATTTTTTTCCGCGATTGGCGGCCAGAAAATACGCACCTTGTTTGGTTTCCTTTCCGTCGCGGTCCTTGAGGAAAGGGGGACCCCACGCGCGAGTGTCGTCGCCAGCTCCTGGACGTTCCACCTTGATGACCTCTGCACCCAGGTCGGCAAGAATCTGGCCGCACCATGGACCCGCCAATACGCGGCTGAGATCCAGCACCCGAAGGTGAGATAACGAATTTGATGACACAACAGTCTCCTAAGAACTGCGTGAGTCTAGGAGTGCGAATCTTTTTTGGGGAGCTGTGTTGGGGGTAGATCAGTTATGCCAAATCTGGCATGCCAGATTTGCGGTGAAGTTGTCGGATGTTGTTGGCAACTTCGCGGGTCGCTTGAGTGGCTGGCCGAGCCGTGGTGATTTCCATCGTGATGTCGCGATGTATTGTGGGGTCGACAATCTTGCTGGCCTGCAGGATGCCAGAGGCCAGTTCGCTCGTCACCACATGGGCGGGTAATACGGCATACCCGCAAGCCCGTGCAACCAGTGCGCGCTGAAGCTGGGTGGAATCCGCCTCCATCACCACATTCAATGTGACGTTGGACTTGCGTGCCAACTGATCGAGCAGCAAGCGCATGGCACTTGGTTTGCCCGCGAGAATGAGTGGAAGGTTGTCGAGCTTGGCAAAGGGTACGGTGGGAGCTTGAGTCAACTCGTCTCCTGCGGGCCCGATCAGGTACGAGGCTACGTTCTCGAGTGCTTCGATGCGAGAGTCAGCCTTGCCCCCGTAGTGGTAACTGAGGCCGATATCGACGAAGCCACTGACCAGCCATTGATCAATCTGCCCTGCAGAACCTTCGAAAACCCGCAGTCTCAACCCGGGATGGCGCTGGCGAATTTGCTCGTACACGGGCAACACAATCGACGATTGAAGCGAAGCCATGGAACCCAACCGTACCTCGCCGCTGAGGACGTGCGCTCGCTGTTCGACTTCTGCCGTGAGTTCCTGCACTTCCTTGAATATGGCGCTGATCCGCGGCAGCAACCGTTCGCCCAGTGCAGAAAGCTCCACCCCACGCCCTGTTCTCAGCAATAGGCGACCGCCACATTCCTGTTCCAGACGGGCAATCTGGCGGCTGATCGCCGGTTGTGGCTTACCCAGCAGCGATGCGGCGCGGGTCAGGCTACCTTCGTTCACGACACACAGAAACGTTTGAAGGCGTGACAGATCCCAAGGCTGCGAAGTTTGATGCGACATATCGAAATTAGCATAACAGAACTGCCTTCTGACCGGCTACCTGCTGCGACTTTGCATACCTATAGTTGGCCGCATCAAGGAGTCAGATACACATGCAGAGCAATCACGACGTGACGTGCGCAGCCTTCTCGGAGAGCGCCAAGTCATTTTTGACAGATATCGCCACACCAGTGCGACTCAAGGCTATGCAGGGTACGACTCCAGGCTTTGATTTGTCCGTTTGGCGTGCAGTGTGTGAGCAGGGGTGGACGTCGATTCTCGTGCGTGAAGAGTCGGGTGGACTGGCATTGAACTTGGATGAACTGTGCGCCATCACGGAGCAAATTGGGCAGCAACCGCTTCCCGAACCCTTTATCGCCGCTGGCGTGCAAAGCGTCGTATTTCTCGAAGCGCTGCCGTCGAGCCCATTGCGAGATGCGCTTTTGCAGAAAGCCATGGCAGGTGATGCGATTGTTGGATTGGCTTGGCAGGAGCACGCCGGTGAATTGAGCCCGAGCGCGCCGAGCACAAAGGCGGTATCCAGTGAATGCGGTAAGTCACGCCTTGAAGGGCGCAAGCAATTCGTGGTTCCTGGTGCAGGGCTGAGCGGGTGGCTGGTGTTGGCCGATGGACCGTCCGTACATTGGCTGGAGGCCGACGCGGCTGGCGTACAGGTGCAAACCAGCGCACGCGTGGACGGAAGCTGGATGGCCTCCGTTGCAATGAAAGATGCTCCTGCGCAATGGATTTGGAGCGGCCCGGAAGTGACCGCAGCACTCGAGCGTGCCAACGACGTTGCTCGTATTGCGCAGGCCGCTGAGCTATTGGGAATGGCTCGTTGCGTTTTGAATATGACACTCGAGCACCTGAAAACTCGCGTGCAATTCGACAAGCCGATCGGCTCAAACCAGGCACTGCAGCACAGAGCGGTGGACGCCTTCATTCAAGTTGAATTGGCTGCTGCCTGTCTCAAGGACATTCTCAAGAAGCACAGAGAACAATCTCATGCATTGGACGTCTTGGCGAGCCGTGTGAAAGCCCGTTGTGCAGAGGTGGCCCTTATGACTACGCGCTTCTCTATGCAAATGCATGGTGCCATTGGATTCACAGAAGAATTCAATCTCGGCATTTACTGGAAAAGAGCGCTGCACAGCGCAAGCTGGCTTGGGAATGCGTCTGCTCATAGAGAGCGGCACTTTGAACTCACGAGTAAATCCAAACAATCGACGGTTGCAGAGGTCAGCTCTTCGGATGTGCTCACGCTATCCGATATGACTGACTGGGAGAGCCTTCCGGAGAGCGAGTTCCGTCAGATCGTTCGAGATTTTCTGCAAAACAATCATCCACCCGAGCTGCGCAATTCCCCTCAGCGACTTCACTGGGAAGACGTCAAGCACTGGTATTTCTCACTCTCGAAGCAAGGCTGGATCGCACCGTCATGGCCGAAGGCTCATGGAGGAATGGAGTTGTCTCCTTCCAAGCTGCTGGCTTTCATTGAAGAGTTTGAAGATTTCGGCGCGCTGCGACTTCCTGATCAGGGGTTGATCAACTTGGGACCATTGCTGATTAAGCACGGCACCCCTGAACAACGCGAGCAGTGGCTCCCGAAGATCATCGCTGGCGAAAACATTTGGTGCCAAGGATATTCGGAGCCCAATGCCGGTTCAGACCTGTCTTCGCTGAGAACTTCGGCGGTGGAGGATGGCGACGATTTTCTGGTGAACGGCCAAAAGATCTGGACGACGCTGGCTCAAGACGCAACGCATATTTTCATGTTGGTGCGCACCGATAAAAATGTAAAAAAACAAAATGGCATCAGCTTTCTATTGGCTGATCTGAAGACCCCCGGAATAACTGTTCGACCAATTCGAAACATTGCCGGCGAGGAGGAGTTTTGCGAGGTGTTTTTTGACGACGCAAGAATACCCAAAAAGAACTTGGTCGGTGGTTTGAATCAGGGGTGGTCAATTGCCAAGGCATTGCTGGGCTTCGAGCGAATATTCATCGGTAGCCCCAAGACCAGCCAAAAAGCACTGGGATTACTGCATGCAGTGAGCCAGCAGCAGAACGCTCAAATCAAACCAGATTTTTGGTCAAAATATTCCGCGTTGGAGTTGGACGTTTTGGACCTGTGCGCGCTATATACCGAGTTCGCTGATGTGGTGCGGCGAGGAGAAACACTGCCACCCTCTATTTCGATGTTGAAGATATGGGCGACGGAAACCTATGCACGAATCAGTGCGCAATTGGTTGAAAGTGCAGAGGAGGCGGGAGGAACCCGCGAAAAGATACAGGTCGATGGAATTTCTTTCGATCCAGTCTCTCCATTGTTGAGCGCCACAGTCACGACGATCTATGGTGGTGCCAACGAAATTCAGCGGAATTTACTCGCCAGATATGTGCTTGCATTGCCTCAGTGATGTTCGGCTTAAATTTTGAAAATATTTGATTCGTTGTTCGATTTGTTTAGTGTTTTCGTTCATGGAACGGCTTAAGGGACATATGAAATTCTTTTTACTCGCCACAGTGATGGCATCAATTTCGTTTGGCGCTATTGCCCAAGATTATCCAAGCAAGCCCATTAAGCTCATTGTCGGATTTGCCCCGGGTGGCGGATCGGATATCGTCGCTCGTTTGCTGGCCGATCCATTGGGTAAGAAGCTCGGAAAGCCCGTTATTGTTGAGAATAAGCCTGGGGGTGGAAGTACTATCGCCGCAGATTTTGTGGCCAAGGCACCTGCGGATGGATATACGTTACTACTGACCCCTCCCGGTCCGCAAATGACGAATCCGTTCTTGATGCCCAAGCTTCCCTATGACCCGGCGACGGATCTCATTCCGGTCACTCAGCTCGCTGTTGTTCCAAGTGTGTTGGTCGTGCGCAAAGATATGCCGGTAATCAGCATTCAAGAGCTGTTTGAATATGCAAAGAATAATCCTGGAAAAATCAACTTCTCGAGTTCTGGTCTTGGATCTACAAGTCACCTGTCCGGTGAACTACTGAAGCAAAAAGGTGGCCTGGATATCGTCCATGTTCCTTATCGAGGAAGCGGTGCAGCCGTAGCGGATTTGCTGGCAGGTCAAGTACAGATGTCGATTGATAGTTTGGCGGTGTACAAGGCATATATCGATGCGGGAACACTGCGCGCATTGGCGGTGTCGACTCTGAAGGAGTCGCCCTTGATTCCCAAGGTGCCTCCGGTTTCTGCTGTCATTCCGGGATTTGAAGGCTCACCGATTTTATATATCTCGGTGCGTGCTGGAGTTTCGGATGCCATCGTGGCCAAGCTGAATAAAGAAATCAATGAAATATTGAGTCGCCCAGATATCAAGGAGCAATTTGCCAAGAAGGGCCTGACCGCTCAAGGCGGCACTCCTGCTCAAATGCAAGCGCTTATTCAGTCGGAAGCTGAAAAATGGAAAGAGGTCATCAAGGTCTCCGGCGCCCGCATCGAGTAAAGATTTTGGTCGATGGACTTTCGATATGCCAGCCCAAATCCATTGGGTTGGGTTCAAACGTAAATGAGTTAGAGATTATTGAATCATGAAGTTGAAGGTATTGGTCCCTGTCAAACGCGTGGTGGACTACAACGTCAAGGTCCGAGT
>CALMCS010000804.1 GCA_937862875.1 uncultured Comamonadaceae bacterium | reverse complement strand
GGGCGAGCTCCTTGGCCAGCGCCTCGGCAAACATCACCTGGTTGGCGGCCAGGTCGAGAAACGGCAGGCCGCTGCCCGCAATGGCGTTGCTGATGTTCTGCAGCACCATGCCGCGCAACTGCCCTTCGAGGTCGGCCACGGGGTAGCTGTCGCGTGTGCCCGAGATTTCGGTGTGGAACAGCTTGGGGTCGGCGATGCGGTAGGCGTAGTTGCCAAACGCGCGCAGGCGCACCGCGCCAAAGTCCTTGTCGCGGATGGTGATGGGCTGGGGCGTGCCCCATTTCTGGTCGATCTGCTGGCGCGTGCTGAAGAAGTACACATCGCTCTTGAAGGGCGACTCGAACAGCTTGTCCCAGTTCTTCAGGTAGGTCAGCACCGGCAGCGTCTGCGTGGTCAGCTTGTAGGTGCCGGGGCCGAACACGTCGGCCACTTTGCCCTCATTGACGAACATCGCCATTTGCGACTCGCGCACCACCAGCGTGCCACCGTTCTGGATTTCCATGTCGCGCATGGGAAAACGCCACGCCAGCGTGCCATCGTCCGCTTCAGTCCATTGAATGATGTCAATAAACTGTTTCTTGATGAAATCCATGAGTGCCATGAAAACGCTCCAGCGCAAAGGAAGAAATGGTGATCGATTGTTCAGGAATGAACCTGCGCATCATAGCGATAACGTGCACACCGCCATAGCCTGAAACATGCAGTTACGTGCGTGACTATTGAACTCGTAGCGATATTTGATTGGCCTTCTCAGTTGAGAATAATTATCATTAACTCAACTTGATACAGGAACCCGCCATGACACGCCTTTTGAACATCGCCCGCAGCAACCGACTCACCCTGATGAAAACCGGCAGCTACTACGTCATCCACGTCTGCGTGGCCGCGCTGGTGGCCTACGCCGTCACCGGCAACCTGATCGCCTCATTGACCTTGAGCCTGCTCGAGCCCACGATTCAGGCGTTTGCCTTCTTCTTCCATGAAAAGACCTGGCAGCGGGCGCTCAAGCGCCGCGCGCAACGCAACGCCGATTCGGATACGGATACCGATACGGACTCGGCGCTCGCTGCGGCCTGAGGTCCATCGTTCGTTCAGCTCACCCGTTGTGAACTGCGGGCCACTTGCCGCCCAGACTCTCCGTCGCCTCCTGCGCGGCCTTGAGCATCAGCGACTTCATGCGCGACACCGCCAGCTCCGAGAAACGCTCGAGCGGGCCTGACACCGACATCGCCCCCACCAGCGAGGCCGAAGGGCCAAACACCGGCGCAGCAATCGCTCCGCACAGCGGATCGCGCTCGCCAAACGACGTGAACAGCAGGTCCTCCGCCGCCAGCGGCTTGGCCGGCAGCCCCTGACCAAACGAGGTCAGCACCTTGCCCGGCGCGCCCCGATGCAGCGGCAACTGATCGCCGGGACGAATCCGGTCCAGCGTCGAGTGATTCGAATCGATGCGCATCAGGCACAGACGATTGTCGTCATCGTGCCGAACGTGGAACGACGGGCTTTCGGTCCCCTGATTCACCAGCCACACCAACTGCGGCTGAATCGCATCCTGCAGCCCATTGGTCTGCTCGAACGAACGCCCAAACACAAACGCCAGCGGCCCCAGCGCATAACGCTTGTCGTTGCGGTGCACCACCAGCCCGGCCTTCTCCAGCGAAGCGAGCAGGCGCAGCAGCGTGCTCTTGTACATGCCGGTGCGCAGCGACAGCTCGGTCAACGTGAGCGCGCTGCCCGCATTGGCAAGCGAGGTGGCGATCAGCAGCGCGCGGTCAACCGCCGCAACGCCGTCATTCTTTTCCGCGGACTCGCTGGGAGGAACAGTGACAGTGGACATGAGAGAAAAACCTGAATTCCAAAAATCGGTAAGCGGCCATTGTGACGGAGCCGCCCTTGTGCCGCGTTGCACGCAGCACGCCAACGCACCGGATTGTGCCCGGTACGTACGCCATGTTCCGTTACACAGAATGAAACTTCTTGCAAATCGGTTTCATTGTGACGGCTCTACGCCCAGCCCATCGCGCCATTGGCGAATGCAATCCAATCAGTCGAGGGATAACACCTATCTTCACGAATTGACTTCACACCGGTTCTCCTGAAAACTATAAAAAAGAGAATTTAGATTTCATCAGACAGAACTTTTATAGATCTGCTCATCAAGAAACCACCCGGAGACAAGCACCGTGAAGAACCGCCGACACAGCAAACGTTTTTTCCTCGCCGCCGTCGCATGCGCCGCAGCCACCTGCATGACTGCGGGCACCGCCTCGGCCCAGGCCCAGGCTCCGGGTGCCTACCCCAACAAGCCGATCCGGTTTGTCGTGGGCTTCAGCGCCGGCAACTCGATTGACTCGGTCGCGCGCATCATTGCCCAGCACATCACCAACAAGACCGGTCAGGCGGTGGTGGTCGACAACCGCACCGGTGCCAACGGCATGCTGGCCGCCGCAGAAGTCGCGCGCGCCCAGCCCGACGGCTACACCATCCTGATCAGCAACTCCAGCACCATCACGGTGAACCCCTCGCTGTACAAGAAGATGACCTACGACGTGAAGAAGGACTTCGCGCCGGTGTCGCTGATGGTGTCGGTGCCGTTCATCCTCACGGTCAATCCACAGAACGACCCGATCGGGCAAGCCCCCAACCTCAAGGCGATGCTGGATCTGGCCAAGGCCAAGCCCGGTGCGTACTCCTACGGCTCGGCAGGCGTCGGCAACCTGACGCAGCTCAGCTACGAACTGCTCAACGGCATGTCCGGCGCGAAGATGACGCACGTGGCCTATCGCGGCACGGCACCCGCACAGGTGGCGGTGCTGGCCAAGGAAGTGGATTCGACCTTCGACAACCCGTCATCGGTCCCCAAGATCAAGGCAGGCCAACTGCGTGCGCTCGCCGTGACCTCGGCGCAGCGCTGGCATGAACTGCCCGACGTGCCGACGATCGCCGAGGCCGGATTCCCGGGCTTCGACATCTCGTTCTGGGTCGGCGCACTCGCCCCGGCACAGACCCCGCCGGCCGTCGTCAAGACCCTGTCCGATCTGATCGAAACCGCGGTGCAGGACCCCGAGGTGAAGGCCAAGCTGATGCAGCAAGGAAACATCCGCATGCTCAACCCACAGAAGTTCGCTACGCAGATCGACAGCGAAACCGCGCAGTACGCGGAAATCATCCGCAAGGCCAACATCACGCTGGACTGATGACTCGCGTCGTTCCAACGGCGCAGACCACAACAAAGATCAACGGTTTTCATCGCGCCTTGGCGCAGATATTTGGAGCAACACACGGTGGCCTGGGAAAAAGAACTGAACGAACTCGCGCGCAGAACCGAATTGTCGCAACGCATGGGCGGCCCGGACAAACTCAAGCGCCATCGCGACGCCGGCAAGCTGCCGGTGCGCGAGCGCATTGCGGCCCTGGTCGATGAGGGCTCGTTCCGCGAAGTCGGCGGCCTTGCCGGCAGCGGCGCGTATGACGACAGCGGCGAGCTGACCGACTTCACGCCCTCGAATCTGATCATGGGCCGCGCGCGCATCGAAGGCCGCCCCGCCGTGGTGATGGGTGACGACTTCACCGTACGCGGCGGTGCCAACGACGGCGCCGTCGGCGACAAGATGATCGTGGCCGAGCAGATGGCGCACGATCTGCGCATTCCGCTGGTGCGCCTCGTCGATGGCACGGGCGGCGGCGGCTCGGTCAAGAACATCGAACTCAAGGGCCACACGCTGCTGCCCAAGCTCAAGTCGTGGCCCTACATCGCGCGCAATCTGGCAACGGTGCCGGTCGTGGGTCTGGGTCTCGGTTCCGTGGCGGGTCTGGGCGCGGCGCGCGTTTCGGCCAGCCATTACTCGGTGATGGTGCGCGACACGGCGCAGCTCTTCGTGGCCGGACCGCCGGTCGTCGCCCGCACCGGTCAGCACATCGAAAAGAACGATCTGGGCGGCAGCCAGATTCACACCCGCAATGGCGTGGTCGACGACGAAGCGGAATCCGAGGCCGATGCCTTTGCGCGTGCGCGGCGCTTTCTATCCTACCTGCCGCCATCGATTTACGAGCTGCCACCACGCGCGGAAACCGGCCGCGACGCCTCAGCCAATCAGGCCGCACTGCGCAACGCCATTCCCGAGAACACCCGCTCGGTCTACAAGATCCGCACCATCGTCGACACGCTGGTCGACACCGGCTCGTTCATGGAGATCGGCCGCAACTGGGGCAAGGCGATTGCCGCCGGTCTCGCACGCATCGACGGCTGGCCCGTCGTCGTCGTCGCGAGCGACCCGTATCACTACGGCGGCGCGTGGGATCGACAGACCGCCGAGAAGTACATGCGCATGGTCGATCTGGCCGAGCAGTTCCATTTGCCGGTGATGAACCTGGTGGACGTGCCCGGTTTCCGCATCGGACTGGAATCCGAACAGGAAGGCGTGATGCGCGCCGGCGTGCGCGCGCTCACCGCCATCACCCAAAGCACCGTTCCGTGGTGCACCATCATCCTCCGCAAGGCCTTCGGCGTGGCCGGCGGCGGTCACCAGAATGCGGACCGCTTCAACTTCCGCTACGCGTGGCCGTCGGCGCAGTGGGGCTCGCTGCCCATCGAGGGCGGTCTGGAAGTCGCCTACAAGGCCGACATCGAAGCCTCGGACGATCCCGAGGCCACGCGCCAACGCATCGAAAAACGCGTGCGCGGCCTCACCTCCCCCTACCGCAGCGCCGAAGCCTTTGTGATCGAAGACATCATCGATCCGGCCGAGACACGTGCAGCGCTGGTGGAGTTCGCCCATATCGCCGCACCCCTGCGCCAAGCCGGTCAGGCGCGCTTTGGATTCCGTCCTTGACGCTTGACGGGCGTGCCCAAGCGCAGCGGATCGCACCGCTGCCGGCACCCCGGTTTTCAGTCATTCCTCACCTCTCTTCAGACAAGACACACCAGCCATGCCTACCACCATCAAGTCCCCCCTCTCCGGCCGCGTCGTCACTCTGTGCGCAGATGCGCAATCCACCGTCGCTTCGGGTGATGCACTGCTCATCATCGAATCGATGAAAATGGAAATCCCGGTCGAAGCAGACCGCGCGGGAAAGGTCGTCCAGTTCCTCGTGGAAGTGGGCGATGACGTCACCGAAGGTCAACCCTTGATGGAGCTCCAATGAACGCATCCGAGAACACCGCCGCCCCGTTTGTACGACAGGGCCGCGTGGCGGTGATCACCTGGTCGAACCCACCCGTCAACGGCATCTCATTCGCGCTGCGCCAGCATGTCAGTGCTGGCTTGGATGCCGCCATGGCGGACGCCGACATTGATGCCATCGTCCTCACCGGCGATGGGCGCATGTTCTCCGGCGGGGCCGACATTCGCGAGTTCAACACGCCGAAGAGCACGGCCGAGCCCACCACGCCGCAGCTCATCTGGCGCATCGAACATCTCGGCAAGCCCGTGGTGGCAGCGATCCACGGCAGCGCACTGGGCGGCGGTCTCGAAGTGGCGCTCGGCTGCCACTGGCGTGTGGCGCTGGCCGACGCGAGCGTGGCACTCCCCGAAGTCAAGCTGGGGCTCTTGCCCGGTGGCGGCGGTACGCAGCGTCTGCCGCGTTTGATCGGTGTGGAAAAGGCGCTCGACTGGATCGTCTCCGGCAAAACGGTGAAGGCCAAGGCGGCTCTGGAAGCCGGCGTGCTCGACGCGGTGTTTGACGGCGACCTGGTCGCCAACGCCGTCGCCTTCGCCGCACAACTCGACAAGGCCACCGCCCCGCGCAGCACCGGCAAACTCACGGTGAAGGTGCCCGACAACGCCGCCGAACTATTCGACAAGGCCCGCGACAACGCACGCAAGACGGCGCGCGGCATGGATGCGCCGCTGCAATGCATCGCCTGCGTCGAAGAGTCCACGCGCAGCACGCTCGAAGACGGCTTGAAGTTCGAACGCGCACGTTTTCTGGAGCTGGTGAACGGCACGCAATCCAAGGCGATCCGCCACCTGTTCTTCGCCGAACGCGAAGCCGCCAAGCCACCGCGCGATGCGCAGGATGCGGAGCTGCGCAAGGTACAGCGCGTGGGCGTGATCGGCGCGGGCACCATGGGCGGCGGCATTGCCATGGCGTTTGCCAACGCGGGCTACCCCGTCACGCTGGTGGAGGTGACCGACGCCAACCTGCAAAAGGGTCTGGCCACGATTCGCCGCAACTACGAGGCCACGGTCAGCAAGGGCAAGCTCGATGCGACCGAGATGCAGGTGCGCCTCGACCGCATTCACGGCACGACCGACATGCAGCAACTCGCGGACATGGATCTGGTGATCGAGGCCGCGTTCGAAGACCTGGGCGTGAAGCACGAACTGTTCAAGCAACTCGACCAGATCACGCGCAAGGGTGCCATTCTGGCCACCAACACCTCGCGCCTCGACATCAACGACATTGCCGCCATCACCAGTCGTCCGCAAGACGTCGTGGGCCTGCATTTCTTCAGCCCCGCCAATGTGATGAAGCTGCTCGAGATCGTGCGCGGCGCGGCCACGGCTCCCGACGTGTTGGCCACCGTGCTGCACGTGGCCAAGCGCATCGGCAAGATCCCGGCGGTCGTCGGTGTGTGCGATGGATTCGTGGGCAACCGCATGGTCAGCCCGTACACACGCGAAGCGCATTTCCTGCTGGAAGAAGGCGCGCTGCCGCAGCAGGTCGATCAGGCGCTCGAGCGCTTTGGTCTGGCCATGGGGCCGCTGCGCATGGGCGACATGGCGGGACTCGACATCAGCTGGGCCGCACGCAAACGCCTCGCGCCCACGCGCCCAAAAAACATCCGCTACTGCCACATTGCCGACCGTCTGTGCGAAGCCGGTCGATTCGGTCAAAAGACCGGCGAGGGCTTTTATCGCTATGAGGCCGGCAGCCGCGCACCTCTTCCCGATCCGAAGGTGGAAGAGATCATCAAGGCCTGCGCCCAGGAATCGGGCATCACGCGCCACGCCATCAGCGATGAAGAGATCGTCGAGCGCACCATGTACGCGCTGGTCAACGAGGCCGCACGCATTCTGGAAGACGGCATTGCACAACGCGGCAGCGACATCGACGTGATCTACGTGAACGGCTACGGCTTTCCCGCAGGCCGCGGCGGCCCGCTGTTCTATGCCGACACCGTGGGCCTGCCCAAGGTGCTGGAGCGCATCCGCGAATTCCACCGCACGCATGGCGAGCTGTGGACGCCCGCCCCGCTGCTCGAAAAGCTCGTGGCCGAAGGCAAGCCGATTTCCACCTACGAAGTTCCAGCATCCACCGCATGACGATCGAACCCACCCGCATTGAAACGGCGAGCGGCCCGGACGCCGCCTATCAGGAATTTCTCGCTCAGGGCGAGTTCCGCATTCAGCAGTGCGACGCCTGCGCGCGCCACGTGTTCTACCCGCGCGTGCTGTGCCCGCATTGCGGCAGTACCCAGCTGGGCTGGCGCATGGCGAGCGGCAACGGCGTGGTGTACGCATGCAGCGTCATCATGGGCAAGCCCGGCACCAATTCCGACTACGCCGTGGTGCTGGTCGATCTGCAGGAAGGCGTGCGCCTGATGAGCCATGTGGTCGACTGTGATCAGCACGCGGTGACGATCGGCATGCCGGTCTCGGCGCGCATCATTGAAAAAGAAGGAAAGCCACTCGTGGTGTTTGCACCTGCCAACGCAAGCCGCAACGGAGGCCCGCAATGAGTCTTCAACATCTGCGCGGCAAGTCCGCGATCGTCGGTGTGGGTCAGGCCGGCATCGGCGAGGCCCATGGCTTCACCGCCATGGAAATTCTGGCGCAGGCAGCGACTCAGGCCGTGGCCGATGCCGGCCTCACGATGCAGGACATCGACGGCCTCGCCACCTGCAGCTCGGCAGCCAGCATGTGGGCCTTGCCGGTGGCGGAGTACCTGGGTCTGCGCCCGCAATTCATCGACAGCACCATGCTCGGCGGATCGAGCTTCATCGCGCATCTGATGCCCGCGATGCTGGCGCTCGAAAGCGGTCAGTGCAATGCGGTGCTGGTCTGCTACGGCAGCACACAGAAGACCGGTAGTTTCTCGCGCAAGGGCATGACGGAGGCGTTCAAGCTGGTGGACCCACTGCCCTACGAGCACCCCTACTCGCCCATGCTGCCGCCCACGGCCTACGCGCTGGCCGCGTCACGCCACATGTACGAGTTCGGCACCACGCGCGAACAGCTCGCCGAGGTCGCGGTGGCGGCACGGCGCTGGGCGCAGCTCAATCCGGAGGCGTATATGCGCGATCCGCTGAGCATCGACGATGTGCTCAACGCCCGCATGATTTCCACGCCGCTCACGGTGCGCGATTGCTGTCTGGTGACCGATGGCGCGGGAGCGTTCGTGCTGATGCGTGCCGACCGTGCGAAGGCGCAGAAGCAAAAGCCCGTGTACGTGCTCGGCAACGCCACGGCGGTATGGAATCGGCAGATTTCCAGCATGGAGAATCTCACCGTCACGTCGGCCAGCGAATCCGGCCAACGCGCGTTTGCCATGGCGGGCCTCAAGCCCTCCGATGTCGACGTGGTGGGCCTGTATGACGCCTTCACCATCAACACCTTGCTGTTCCTGGAAGACCTGGGCTTCTGCAAGAAAGGCGAAGCCGGTGCATTCGTGCAGAACGGCGGCATTGCGCCCGGTGGTCGCCTGCCGGTGAATACCAACGGCGGTGGACTGTCGTGCGTGCACCCCGGCATGTACGGCATCTTCCTGGTGATCGAGGCCGTGCGCCAGTTGCGCGGCGAATGCGGCGAACGGCAAGTGAAGGACGCCAAGATAGCGCTCGCGCATGGCAATGGCGGCACGCTGTCGAGCCAGTCCACCGCACTGTTCGGTCTGGAGGAAACACTGTGATGCGCTGCAACGGCTCAGGAGACCGCACATGTTGAACAAGGTCGTCGATTCGGTGGAAGACGCCGTGCGCGATGTGAAGGATGGCGCGGTCGTCCTGATCGGCGGCTTCGGCATCTCGGGCGTCCCGACCGAGCTGGTCTGCGCGCTGCTCGATCAGGGTGCGCGCGAGCTCACCATCGTCAACAACAACGCGGGCAACGGCAAGTACGGCCTGAGTCAGCTGATCGAGGCCGGTCGGGTGCGCCGCATGGTGTGCTCTTTTGCGCGCAACTCCAACCCCAAGATCCCGAATGCCGATGCGTTTGCCGAGTGGTACCGCGCGGGCAAGATCGAACTGGAATGCGTGCCGCAAGGCACCATGGCCGAGCGCATGCGCGCTGCGGGCTCGGGGCTCGGCCCGTTCTTCACGCCGACCTCGTACGGCACAGTGCTTGCGAAGGGCAAGGAGACCCGCGTGATCGATGGCGTGGGCTACGTGCTCGAAAACCCATTGCACGGCGATCTCGCGCTGGTGAAGGCGCGCAGTGCCGACCCGTGGGGCAACCTCATGTACCGCAATGCCGAACGCAACTTTGGCCCGGTCATGTGCATGGCCGCGAAGATGGCCGTCGCGCAGGTCGACGAGATCGTGCCACTGGGCGAACTGGTTCCGGAAAACGTGATGACGCCCGGCATCTTCGTGAAGCGGGTAGTGAAGGTGGGAGCAAGCCAACCATGACGACGACAACCCCCTTCCAGCGCCGCAGCCGCGCGGAAATCGCGGCCATGGTGGCCAACGACATTCCGGATGGCAGCTATGTGAACCTGGGCATCGGCATCCCCACGCTGATCTCCAAATGCCTGCCCGCAGGCCGCGATGTGATCCTGCACAGCGAGAACGGCATTCTCGGCATGGGCCCCGCGCCTGCCGATGGCACGGTGGACCCGAGCCTGCTCAACGCCAGCAAGGAGCCCGTCACGCTGCTGCCCGGCGCCTCGATCACCGACCACACCATCTCGTTCGCGATGATGCGCGGCGGGCATATCGACGTGTCGGTACTGGGCGCGTTTCAGGTCTCACGCGAAGGTGATCTGGCGAACTGGGACACGGGTGCGGCCGACGCGATTCCCGCGGTCGGCGGTGCCATGGATCTGGTCGCGGGCGCACGCCAGGTGTTTGTGGTGATGGAACATGTCACCAAGAACGGCGAGCCCAAGATCGTCGAAGCGTGTACCTACCCGCTGACCGGCGCGGGCGTGGTCGATCGCATCTACACCGATTGCGCGGTGATCGACGTGACGCCCAACGGCTTGGTCGTGCGCTCGATGGTGGAAGGTCTCACGTTCGAGCAATTGCAGCAGATGACCGGCGCGCCGCTCACCCGCGGTTGAACTCCATCACTCGGCGGTCATCCAGCGATTACATGTCGACGACGGCCTGCAACTTGGACTGCGCGTCCCGCTCAGTCCAATCGATCTCGCCAACATGCCACCAGTGCACCTGCCCCTTGGCGTCGAGCACAAAGCTCGTCGGCAGGGCGTAGGCGCTCCAGGCCTTCATCTGCGTCTGGCTGCGGTCGAGCAGCATGTCGCCGTGGAATGGAACGGCCTGTAGAAACTGCTGGATACGCGCCGGCATTTCGCCGTGGTTCACGGCCAGCACGCGCAGACCCTTGTCGCTGTACAGGTCCATCAACATGTTGAATTGCGGCATCTCGAGGCGGCAGGGGCCGCAGTAGGACGCCCAGAAATTCAGGATCAGGGGCTTGCCGACAAACTCCTTGAGCGTGACCTTCTGCCCGTCCATGGTTTGCGCCAGCAGGGCCGGGGTTGCGCCCTTTTTCCAGGGCTGCAGCTTGCCGCCGCTGGCCTGCTGTGCCTCGGCGGGTTGCACGGCCCAGGCGTTGCCGCCCGCCATGGCACCTAGACCGGTGGCGGCCAGCGCGCCGATGCGGCGCAGGCAGGCCCGGCGCTCGGCGTCAAAGTCTGCTGCGAGCATCGGCTTGTCCAGCATGCTCACACCAGCTTTCGCGAGTGGATGCTGTACGCGAAGTTGGTCGGGTCCAGGCTGTCCAGACGACCATTGGCAGTTTCGCCCTGCGGGTACATGAAGAAGCCCACCGTCAGGTCCGAGCCCGGCAGGCGCACGTCGGCACCGGTGTTGTAGGCCATCCAGTTGCCTTCCCAGCCGCCGAACAGCATGGCCTTGGCCGCGCGCACTTTGGGCGCATCCTTGGGCAGGCCGCCGGGTTGTTCTTCGAGCATGACCTTGGCCACGTCGGCGGGATCGACCGGGATCCAGCCGTAACCGTCGGCATAGAACTCGGCGCGGCAATGCTGGGCCTTGGAGATGTCGCCACTCTTGCCCAGGCTCTTGAAGCCGCGAGCGGAGTCTTCGACACGCACGCCGTACACGTCGCGCGCAGGCACCTTGACGGCACGCGCCAGGGCGGTGAACAGGCCATTCAGATCGGCGCACTTGCCCGACAGATTGCCCGAGGTGAGCGTGTAGCTCACATCGCCCGTGCCGCAACCGGCAACGGCGGGATTGCGCGAGGCGTTGGCCACGATCCATTCGTAGATGGCGCGTGCCTTGCCGATGGCATCCTGAGGGTGGCCGGCGTCGGCCTGAATCTTGTCCGCGGTTTCCTTGACGATGCCGTTCAATGGGGCCAGCGAGGTAGCCTGCAGAAACGGGCGCAGCGCCGATGCGGGCAGCTTGCGCGCATGGCCGTCATGGGCCAGATCGGCGGCGCGATCGCGGGTTGCGATGCGGCTGGTGATTTCCACCGCTTGCGGTGCGTTGGCATCGGCCCAATGCACCACCACCATGCGCACATCGCTGCCCGGCAGCGTGACCAGTTCGGCCTTGGTGGCACCCGGCGCCTTGAAGCTCACATCGAGCGTATGTTGGTAGTTGTCGAGCTGCTTGATCGGCACAGGAACCCACACGCGCGCCTTGCCGGTCTTCTCGGTCATCTCCACCTTGGTGGTGACTTCGTAGTGACGCCAGCCGTCGGCCGCCTTCAATGCGGAGGCATCGGGCGTCGCCGCAAACACGTTCTGAAAAACGCCAGAAGACGCAGCGATGGTGGACAGGGTAATGAAGAAGTGACGACGCAGCATGGTGCTCGGAGCTTTCGCGTTGGGTGAACAGGAAAAGGTCCCCTTGCACGCGCCCGTTCAGCCATCGGTGGTAACCATGGTGAACACACAAAGCCCGGCAGCCATTGAAAGCATGGCCGACGAATCGGACTGAAAATACCCCCAACGCTGCAGGACCTGCAAGAGTGACAAGATCGTATCACCCAGGCTTTTTCCTGCGGGGGCGACACAGTTTTCCACGCAGTCAACGCCGTTTCTAATGGTGCTGACCGC
>CALMCS010000803.1 GCA_937862875.1 uncultured Comamonadaceae bacterium | reverse complement strand
GCAACAATCGCCTTTGCAATGGGGCCAGCAAACCGTTCTTCGCCATAGTCACGTATCACCTCCGCAATCTGCTTGACCTCCGCCTCTGCCAACCACTGAGCAACGCTTTCACCCCGCGTGGTGTCCATGCGCATGTCCAGCGGACCTTCGAAGCGAAAGCTGAAGCCCCGCTCCGGATCATCAATCTGTGGAGAGCTCACGCCCAGATCCAGCAGAACGCCGTCGACGCTGCTTTCGGGCAAATCATCGAGGTGCTTGAAGCCCTCGTGCCGGATTGAAAAACGCGCATCGGCGATGCGCGTTGCGGCTTCAATGGCTTGGGGGTCCTTGTCGAACGCCACCAATCGCCCTTGCGGCCCCAATCGTTCCAAGATCAGCCGCGAATGTCCTCCGCGGCCGAACGTGCCGTCGACATACGTCGCGGCGGTTTCATGGTCAGGACTCAATAAGGCGGTAACCGCCTCATCCAGCAAGACCGTGGTGTGCAGCAATGGCTGAGTCACTCGCGGTCCTTAGAACGAAAAATCTTTGAAAACATCAGGCATGTCGCCCTGCATGGCTTCGGCCTCCTGGGCGTCATAAGTCGCCTTGTCCCAGAGTTCGAAATGATTGCCCATGCCGAGCAACATGGTGTCCTTGCTGATGCCTGCGGCCTGGCGCAATTCCGGGGAGATCAGCACGCGGCCCGTGGCATCCATGTCCACGTCCATTGCATTTCCCAGGAAGATGCGCTTCCACCATTGAGCAGACATCGGCAGCTGAGCGATCCGTTCGCGGAATTTTTCCCATTCCGGGCGCGGAAAGACCATCAGACATCCATGTGGGTGCTTTGTAATGGTGAGCTGGCCCGATGCGGTCGCCGCCAAGACGTCACGATGCCGGGTCGGTACAGATAACCGACCCTTAGCATCAAGACTAATGGAGGACGCCCCTTGAAACACCGTTGGACCTCAGCTTGGTTGGGCCTCGATTTGGGTAATCGAGGGCACTTTTCACCACTTAATTGCACTTTTTTCCACTGTAGCAGGAAAAGAACACCGCGCAATAGGTCAGGCAACACTAATTTGCAATGAAATCAACAACTTAGAACGCGTTTCGCAGGGTGGATAGCAGATAAAACCCTTATGGATTAAGCACTTAGGGTTTGCTGTGCAAGTGAAACTTGAGGCTTGTGAGGCAAATTGACAAAACCGTCAGAGAATGTATCTGGACAAATCCTCGTTCTGACTGAGCAACTGTAGACGTGCATCAACATAAGCCGAATCAATTTTCACGGTCTGACCGGAGAGCTTGACGGCATCGAAGCTCACCTCATCCAGCAATCGCTCCATAACCGTTGATAGTCTGCGTGCTCCGATGTTTTCGGTGCGCTCATTCACGTCAAAAGCGATGTGTGCGAGGCGCGTGATGCCGTCCTCAGAAAACTCCAGCGTGACGCCTTCGGTCGCCAGCAGGGCCTGGTATTGCTTGACCAGCGAGGCATGCGTCTGGGTCAGGATGGCTTCGAAGTCCTTCACGGACAGCGATTCCAATTCGACACGAATCGGAAAGCGCCCCTGCAGCTCGGGAATCAGATCGCTGGGCTTGGCCAGGTGAAACGCGCCCGAGGCGATGAACAGCATGTGGTCGGTCTTGACCATGCCGTACTTGGTGGACACGGTCGTGCCCTCGACCAGCGGCAGCAGATCGCGCTGCACGCCCTGGCGCGACACATCCGAGCCGGAGCTTTCCTGGCGTGTCGCGACCTTGTCGATTTCATCAATAAAAACAATCCCGTTCTGCTCGGCATTAGCAAGTGCGCGAGTCTTCACTTCGTCTTCATTGACCAGCTTGGCAGCCTCTTCATCGGTCAGCAGTTTGAGTGCTTCGGCGATCTTGAGCTTGCGCGTTTTGCGGCGCTCGCCACCCATCTGGCTGAACATGCCGCGCAGCTGCTCGGTCATCTCTTCCATGCCCTGCGGACCCATGATTTCGAGCTGCTGGCGCGACTCGGCCAGATCGATCTCGATCTCCTTGTCGTCCAGCTGGCCCTCGCGCAGCTTCTTGCGAAACGCCTGGCGCGCGGCTCCGTCCGGAGCCGGCTCGGTGACGCCACCGGAGCCGCTGGTACCGCTCGCACGGGCAGGAGGAATCAGCGCATCCAGGACGCGCTCTTCCGCCGCATCTTCCGCGCGGGCACGCATCTTCTTCATGTCGGTTTCGCGGGTCTGCTTGACCGCGATCTCGACCAGATCGCGCACGATCGAATCCACGTCCTTGCCGACGTAGCCGACCTCGGTGAACTTGGTGGCCTCGACCTTGATGAACGGAGCGTCTGCGAGGCGCGCCAGACGGCGAGCGATCTCGGTCTTGCCCACACCCGTGGGGCCAATCATCAAAATGTTCTTGGGGGTGATCTCGTGGCGCAGGCTGGCATCCACCTGCTGACGGCGCCAGCGATTGCGCAGCGCGATGGCCACAGCGCGCTTGGCGCTGTTCTGGCCAACGATGTGGTTATCCAATTCAGAAACGATTTCCTGCGGCGTCATTGAATACATAGCGGTTCTTCGGGTTCACGTTGACGAAGCCTTGCCTGCGACTCATTGGTGCAGGCGGGAGGCGTCGTGGATCATCATTGGGTGGGAGCGCTCCCCGGTGGTCCGGGGTGAGCGGATCAGAGCGTCTCGATCGTGTGGTGCATGTTGGTGTAGATGCACAACTCGCCAGCGATTTCGAGCGACTTGCGCACGATCTCTTCTGCCGACAGATCGGTGTTGTTCAGCAGCGCCTTGGCCGCCGAGTGCGCATAGGCACCGCCGGAGCCGATGGCGACGATGCCCTGCTCGGGCTCGAGCACATCGCCGTTGCCGGTGATGATCAGCGACGCGGTTTCATCCGCCACCGCCAGCATGGCCTCGAGGCGACGCAGCACGCGGTCGGTGCGCCACTCCTTGGTCAGCTCGATCGCGGCGCGCGTGAGCTGGCCGTTGTGCTTTTCCAGCTTGGCCTCGAAGCGCTCGAAGAGCGTGAAGGCATCCGCGGTTGCACCCGCGAAACCGCCGAGCACGCGCCCGTTGTAGAGCTTGCGGACCTTGCGGGCCGTGCCTTTGACGACGATGTGGCCAAGGGTGACTTGGCCGTCGCCGCCAATGGCGACCTGGATGCCGTCCGCCGTCTGGCGACGAACGCTGATGATAGTGGTGCCGTGATACTGTTCCATGACTGAGCCAGATGAGGCCAATTCACCCGATATCAAGAAGTACTTTTTGTTTGGTTCTTTCTGGTTTTCGTGCTGTGGCGAACTCTGTCTGACAGCTCTGTGTTTGGCAGTCTTCGTTTTGGGATGGCGATATGGGGCGCCATGCGTTGTTGCGACGGCTTCCCGCACAGGAGTGCTG
>CALMCS010000802.1 GCA_937862875.1 uncultured Comamonadaceae bacterium | reverse complement strand
GACTTCATCGAGGCCCATCTGAGCGAAAAGATCGGCCTGGAGGACTTGTCGCTGCTGCTGGGTCTGGACAGGTTTCGATTTCTCAAACTGTTCAAACGCAGCATCGGCATGACACCCCACGCGTGGCTGCTGCGCCTGCGTCTGGAAAAGGCCCTGGAGCTGATGAAGCGGCAACGAGACCTGTCGATGACCGAAGTCGCTCATGCTGTCGGTTTCTTCGACCAGAGCCATTTCACACGGGCGTTTCGCCATGCCTATGGGGTGACGCCAGCACGGTTCTGACCGCAGCGGCAATTTTTTACAAGGCGAAAACGTCCCGTGTCGCTAATCTTGGGGTTCTGATCTCAGGCTCTTCCCGAGCCGCCATCCTTTTTTGACCGCGACACGCAGCCATGACGACTTTCAGCTTTCTTGACGACTACAGCGAGGGTGCCCACCCCGCCATCCTCCGCGCCCTCACCGACTCCAACTTCGCCCAGCATGGGCCGTACGGCGACGACGCCTTTTCTGCGCAAGCCGCCCAACGCATTCGAGCCCATCTGGGCGAGCAGTTCGATGGCGCGATTCACTTCGTCCCCACCGGCACCATGGCCAACCTGGTCTCGATCGCAAGCTGCCTGCGCCCGCACGAAGCCGTGATCGCCGTGGCCTCGGGCCACATCGTCGGCAAAGAGACCGGCGCGATCGAGGCGACCGGTCACAAGATCATCGTGGTGCCTCCGGTCAACGGCAAGCTCACTCCGCAGAACATCGAAACCGCATTGGCCGGCAACGCCCACTTCCCGCACATGGCAAGGCCGCGCCTCCTCTACGTATCGAACGCCACCGAAACCGGCACCGTCTACACGCTGGCGGAACTGCAAGCGATCTCGGCGCTCGCCAAGCAACGCGGACTCATTCTCTTCATCGATGGAGCCCGCCTGGGCGCTGCGTTGGCATCGAGCAAGAACGATGCGACGCTGGCAGACATTGCGGCGCTCGCCGACATCTTCTGGATCGGCGGCACCAAGCTCGGCGCGCTTCTCGGCGAAGCCATCGTCGTGAGCAATCCGGCGTTGAAGCAAGACTTTGCATTTCACATCAAGCAACGCGGCGGCCTGCTGGCCAAGGGGCGGTTGCTGGGCATTCAGTTTCAGGAATTGTTTGGCGACGACCCGTTGTTCTTCTCTCTGGCGCGCCACGCCAATGCGATGGCCGCGAAATTGGCCTTGGGGATCACGGCGCGGGGCTACACCCTCTCGTCCGAAACCGAGACCAATCAGCTGTTCCCCATCCTGCCGAACTCCGTCATCTCCGAGTTGCAAAAGCAATTCGCGTTCTACGTCTGGGAGAAATCGGGGGACGAGCATTCCGTGATTCGACTGGTGACCTCGTGGGCCACGGAAGAACGCCAGGTCGACGCGTTTTTGGCAGCGCTTACACCCGCTCTTTGATCTGCCTCGAAGCCTGAGAAGCTGCGTGCGCAGCAGATGCGCACGCAGCTTCTTTCCTCGACGGGCCTATCGATTCGTCAAAGCCAACGAAGCCTCGGTATACCGATCGCCCTGCACCTTCGACGGATGCATGGCGTTGCCAATCTCCGCCACATCCTGCGCGCTCAGGCTGATCTCAGCGGCGGCCAGGTTCTCGCGCAGATGGCGCTCCTTGCTTGCGCCGGGAATCGGCACGATGAAGTCGCCCTGCGCCAGCACCCAGGCCAGCGCCAGTTGAGCCGACGTGCAATGGCGCTCCTGCGCCATGGCCTGCAGCTTGGCGAGCAAGGCTTGGTTCGCGTCCCATGCGTCCGCCTGAAAGCGCGGCAGGCCGATGCGGAAGTCTCCCGCGCCCAGCGCGTCCGGCGCTGGCA
This sequence comes from uncultured Comamonadaceae bacterium, assembly GCA_937862875.1. Taxonomy (GTDB): domain Bacteria; phylum Pseudomonadota; class Gammaproteobacteria; order Burkholderiales; family Burkholderiaceae_C; genus Diaphorobacter_A. Next base: position 2,260 of record CALMCS010000802.1, on the reverse strand, counting down.
ACTTGCCTGTCAACGCACCGCGCCCCAGCGGGCTATACGGCACCAGGCCCACGCCCAGCGCCCTGCACGTGGGAATCGTGGTCTGCTCCACATCGCGACTCCAGAGCGAATATTCGGACTGCACGGCCGAAATCGGATGCACCGCATGAGCGCGTTTCAGCGTTGCCGCAGATGGCTCCGACAAGCCGAGAAAGCGCACCTTTCCCTGTTGGACGAGATCCGCCATCGCGCCCACCACGTCTTCGATCGGCACGTTGGGATCGACCCGGTGTTGGTACAGCAGATCGATGACGTCGATATCAAGGCGTTTGAGCGACGCCTCCACTACGGCGCGGATATGTTCGGGGCGACTGTCCAGCCCCACCTCGGTGCTCGGGCCCGTGAGGCCGCTCGAGGGTGGCGCGATCCCGAAACCGAATTTGGTGGCCACAACCACCTTGTCACGCCGCCCCTTCAATGCCTTGCCCACCAACACCTCGTTGGTGAACGGCCCATAGACCTCGGCGGTATCCCAGAAATCGCAGCCCAACTCCAGCGCCAGGTGCATGGTGGAAATCGCCTCCGACTCCTGCACCGCACCTGCGTACCCGTGACTCATTCCCATGCATCCCAGCCCCACGGCCGACACCTTCAAACCCTGCGTACCCAGTGTTCTGACTTTCATTCCAAATCCTTTGAAAAACAGCTTTGAAAAAATCGAGAACCCGAGTGTGTGCTTTTGATTGAAAATTGATAATCCGCCTGATACTCAAAGAACTACTGAGCACAATTCACAAATGAAAAATCGCCCGATGCATGGAGCCACCAGTTTCGACGCCCTCGCCGCCTTTGCACGCGTGGCCGAGTGCCGCAGCTTCAGCGAGGCGGCCAGGCAACTGGGCGTGACCCCGTCGGCGCTCAGCCACAGCCTGCGGCAACTCGAGGCCACGCTGAATCTGCGCCTGCTGCATCGCACCACCCGCAGCGTCTCGCCGACCGAGGCCGGCCAAATGCTGCTCGATCGCCTGACCCCCGCCCTGCAGGACATGCGCCAGACCTTGCACGACGTGCAGAGCATGGGCGAATCGCCCAGCGGCAAGCTGCGGCTCAACGTGCCCCGGCACACCGCGCGCATGGTGTTGGCACCGGTGCTGGGCGCATTCCATGCGCGCTGCCCGAATGTGGAGCTCGAGATCGTCACCGAAGACCGAATGGTCGACATCGTGCGCGACGGGTTCGACGCGGGCATCCGCTTTGGCGAGCGCCTCGCCAACGACATGGTGGCCATGCCGATCAGGCCCGTCCCGCGATTTCTGGTGGTAGGGACTCCGGGTTATTTTGAGAAACACGGCGTCCCCAAAACGCCGGAAGACCTGAAGTCGCACCTGTGCATCAACCGCCGCTTTTCCAGCGGCGCGCGCTACGCGTGGGAATTCGAAAAGAAGGGCCGAGCGCTCGAGGTACAGGTGCAAGGCCCGCTAGCGCTCGACGACGACATCGTCATCATGCAGGCCGCGCTGGCAGGCATCGGCTTGGCGTATCTGTACGACAGCATCGTGTCGAATGCGCTTGCAAGCGGTGCCCTGAAATGCGTGCTGGCCGACTGGTGCCCGCCCACCGAAGGCTTCTACCTGTACTACCCCAGCCGCCACCACGTGCCCACAGCGCTGCGGATTTTGATTGAACTGCTGCAGGCAGAACAAGCCATTCCCGAAACACGCATCCCTAGTCCTAGTATTTGATGGTGACGATCACATGATCGACGTACGCACCCGGCGCCACACGCGTGCCCGCATGCACCGCGCCGTAGATGGGAATGACCTGCGGCTCCCCCGTTCCCGTGCCTGCAAAATGCGACCCCTGCTGATTGCCCCAGGGCCTGGAGGTTGCGCCGCTGTCCTGATACAGGGCATAGGGAATCGAGTCATAACCGCCAGACGTTCGCAAGGCAGGCAGCATCTCCCCCACTCCCTGCTGATTGCCGTTGGCGGGCTCTAGATAGATTTGGTAGGCCGTGCTGTTGGTACAGCGCACGGCCAGGCTGGTCGAGGCGACCTGGCGTTCGATGACGACGGCATCGTTGTCCGCAAACACCATGTCTGCGGGCTCTGAAGTGATTGTGCAATAGTCCGGGATTCTGGCGGTCACCCTAAAACCAAAACCATTGGAACTTTCGGGTGCCATAGTTTTGCAATTGGGAGCAAGCGGAGAAATAGCATAGGCCACAGCGATGCCAGTATGAATATCTTCAAATGACGTGAAATAAGTGCCCGACAAGGCA
>CALMCS010000801.1 GCA_937862875.1 uncultured Comamonadaceae bacterium | reverse complement strand
GACAGGGGCAGCGAACGCGGTCGCCGCCCCAAAAAACCACTCAGCGAATCAACAGGACGGGCACCGAGCACTGCGCCAGCACCTGGGTGCTGACCGAACCCATCACCAGCTTGCTGAAGGCGCTGACGCCCTGCGTGCCCATGATGACCAGATCGAACTTGCCGGATTCGGCGATCTTGGCGATGGTTTCACCGGCGTGGCCGACCTTGAGCTGGGACTTGGCCTTCACGCCATGCTTGGCGAGGAAACGCATGACGGGGGTGAGAATCTTCTCGCCCTCTTCGGCGTAATACTGGTCCACGGTCGCCTTGCCCAGCGCCTTGCGGGCGCGTGGAGGCACTTCGGAGCACACGGTGAGAACGGTGTAATCCATGTTCTCACCCAGCGTGGCGTCGTGCGTTGCCAGGTATGTGAGCATCTTTTTGGTGTACGGGCTTCCGTCCACTGCGAGCAAAATCTTCATCAAGAATCTCCTTGTTTGAGCGTGTGTTCAGATTAAGGCTGGCACTCGTTTTGAGTCTTGACTTGAGTCAACTTTGCTATGTGTTGATGGTGCTCAACCTGGAATGGGGGCGACGTTGTGCCGCATCAGACGGTGACACAAAAATCAGGTTGGAAAGTCGCCTGTTCCCCTTTGACAGCATACCCGAGCGGGTTGGCCAGAACACGGCATTTCCACGCGCTCTTATCCTTGTGCAGACCCTTGACCGTGTAGTCGCTCGGGGCGTGCAAATGCCCGTGCATCCACACATCGGCATACGGAAACAAGCGATCGAGCGCGTTGCAGAAGCCGGCCGTTCCGGGCACCAGGCCATAGCGCGGATCGGCGCTGAGCAGGCTGGGCGCGAAGTGAGTGATCGCCACGGTGGGGCCATCCGCGAACGGTTGTTGCAGCGCGTCCGTCAGCCATTCCTGGCAAATCAGCGCTTGCTCGCGGACCTGTTCGGCCAGATAGGGTTCGCCGTTGCGCGTGCCGTCGGTTTTGCGCAGATAGAAGTTCGCGGCACGAAAGGCTTTTTCGCGCTGCTGAAGATAGCGTGTGGGGTTGCTGGTGAGCGAATCGGCGGCGAGCGCATCGAAGTCGCTCCAGAGCGTGGTGCCGACAAAGCGCACGCCGTCCATCACCAGGGTTTCGCGCTCGAGCCAGGCAATGCCCAATTGCTCGCAAGTGCGCTGGAGGCGCTCGTGCGCCTCGTCAAAATCCAGCCCGTCGTATTCGTGGTTGCCCGGAACGTAGATCACCGGCGTCGGCCAGCCCGCGAACTGCGGCAGCGGCGAAAAGCGCGCGAGGCCGAACAGATCGTCCGACAGCCGCGAGCCCGGCTGATACGAGCCGACATCGCCCGCGAGCACCAGCACATCGGCGCCGGACGCGGGGGTGGGCTCGAAGTGCGGATGGGTTTCCAAGTGCAGGTCGGAGAGCAGTTGAATCTTCATGGGCGTTCGGGAGGTGTCGCGGGATGCGCTGGGTCTTTTTTCAAATGTGCCTGATTTTGCAGAAGCATGGCTTGCTGCGGGGTGGTTTGGATCGCCGCGCGGGCAATCGCGTCACGCAACCAACGGTGCGCCGGGTCGTAGCGCTTGTGCGGATGCCAGACGGCATCGACATGCACGGTCGGCAGGCGCATGGGGAGCGGGCGCCAGATCAGGTCGTCGAGCAGACTCGCCACGCCCACAAAGTGCCGCGGCAGTACGGTCAGCAGGTCGGAGTTGACGACCACGCGCCCGGCGGTGAAAAACTGGTTCACGGTGAGCACGATGCGGCGCTCGCGCTGCAGGCCCGAGAGCGTCTCGTCGATGAAGCCGAACGGCTTGCCCGAAAAGCTCACCAGCAAATGCCGCGCCGCGCAGTAGGCATCCAGCGTGAGCGGCACGTCGGCCAGAGGGTGGCCGCGGCGCATCACGCACACATATTCGCCGTCATACAGGCGCAGGCTCTCGTGCGCGATCACGTTGTCCGATTGGGCCTGCGCGGTGATGTCGGAGATCACGGCCGGGAAGAAACCAATCGCGATGTCGGCACTCGCATCGTCGAGCAGGTGGCGCGGGTCGCGGGTTGTGAGCGGCACCACGCGCAGCGAGACGCCGGGCGCTTCGCGCTCGACGATCGGCACCAGCGGCGGCATGAGCGTGGCGCTGGTGGCGTCGGCCATGGCCAGAACAAAGGTGGAGCGGGCCGTGGCCGGGTCGAAACTGCCCGGGGCCAGGGTCTCCTGCAGCTGTGCCAGCGATTGGCGCACCACCGGCCAGAGCGCCAGGGCGCGCGGGGTGGGCTCGACACCGTGGCCCTTGCGCACCACCAGCTCGTCGCCCAGGAGGTCGCGCAGACGCCGGAGCGCATTGCTGACGGCCGGCTGGGTGATCGACAGGTTGTGGGCGGCGCGCGTGAGGTTGCGCTCGGCCATGACTTCGTCGAAGACCCGCAGCAGATTCAGATCAAGGGAGCGGAAGTTAAGTGATGCCACGATTAATCATCACCGATATGAATGACTGAGATTCAACATATAAAGTGGCAATTATCTAGGGTAAACCCTATGATTGAGTTTCTGCAGGGGAAATCACTCCCGCAGGCACCTAAGGTTTACATCATGACAAGCTTTGTACGTACAGACGCCAGCCAAGCCGGTTTAGAGCGCGTGCAGCGCGCAGCAGAGTCCCCGCTGATGGCTGCTTTCCACTTCGTTGCCAATGCCGGCCGGTCCTGGACCGAAGCCCGCCGCCGCGCGAAGGAAGAAGACCGCCGCTATAACCGCACTCTGCGCGAAGCCCGGATGATTGCCGATCTGAGCCGCGCCATGAATGGTCTGGCTGTGGATAACATCCGTCGTTACGACTGATCCGGGACTTTAACCCGCGCATAAAGCACCTGCATTCCGGGTGCTTTTTTGTTGGTGCCTGCCACCGGCGCGCGGAAACAACACTCGGCCATGGGCTCGGAGGCTTGGGTCGGTGCAGCGCTCTGGGGCAGTGTGTCTCGGATGGCACAACCATCCGGTATGCAGAATCCTTAGAATGATGTGCATCGCAAGTATCAAGAAATACCAAGCATGGCTACCATCGCTGCAAAAATCCAGACACTGATCTCCGAGCAAATCATCAGTGGCCAATTCAAGCCCGGCACCCGGCTTGACGAGCGCGAGCTGGCGCAGCAATTCAACGTCTCCCGCACACCCGTCCGCGAAGCCCTGCGCCAATTGGCCGCCCGCGGACTCACCCAGCTGCTGCCGATGCGCGGCGTGGTGGTGATGGAGATCAGCGTCAAGGACCTCACGGAAATCCTGCACGCCAATTGCGAACTCGAAGCCATGTGCGCGCGCCTCGCCGCCGAATCCATGACCACCATGGAGAAGACCGAGCTCAAGTACATCCACGATCGCACCAACGAATTTGTCGCCGAAGGCAATCTCGAGAAGTATCTGGACGCCAACCGCGAGCTGCACCGCCTGGTGCTGGAAGGCGCGCACAACTCGGTCATCACCAAGATGGTCGGGGACATCCGCGATCGCCTGAGCCCGTACCGCCAGTTCCACCCGGCAGAGACCGACCGCCTCGTGACCTCGCACGACGCGCACAAGGAAATCGTCGACGCCATCATCCAGGGCGACGGCGAAGCCGCTTACCTCGCCATGCGTGCGCACAACGCCCATCTGGGCAACGCCGCCCTGCGCTCGCTGCGCAAGGCCAAGGAGGCCGAGGGCGCGGCCGAAGAAGCAGCGGCAGAGCAGGACGCCAAACCGGCCCGCAAGCGCGCGGCAGCCGTCAAGCTGACCAAGGTGCCCGCCAAAGCGGCGACCAGCGCGGCACCGCGTGCACGCAAAAAAGCCTGATTGATTATTGGATGCCAATTTAATAATTGGTATACCAACGCAGCGCGGCGCGTTAAGATTCCGGCTGGCTTTCAAGAGTCTGCCAGTGACATCAGCGCGTTGCGGCTGCCTGCGCATCTCTTGAGACATCCCCTCTACTTTTCAGGATGACGACAGCGATGCTGCTCAATCAACAAGGCGTGGACACGCTCTTCAACCAGGCCCGTTCGCAAAACGGCTTTCAGGATCGCCCCGTGGAGCCGCAGGTACTGCGCGCGCTGTATGACCTCGTGAAAATGGGCCCCACCAGCGCCAACTGCTGCCCACTGCGCGTGATCTTCCTGACCAGCGCCGAGGCCAAGCAACGCCTGACGCCCGCACTCAGTCCGGGCAATGTGGTGAAAACGGCGTCGGCCCCGGTGACGGCGCTGCTCGCCTACGACACCCGGTTCTACGAACAGGCGGCGAAACTCTTTCCGCACAACCCGCAGTTCTACGACGGTTTCGCCAACAACGCCGAGCTCGCACAAAGCACGGCGCTGCGCAACGCGACCCTGCAGTCCGGCTACTTTCTGCTGGCCGCGCGTGCCGTCGGGCTCGACTGCGGTCCCATGTCCGGATTCAACGAAGCCCTGCTCAACAGCAGCTTCTTTCCCGACGGACAGTACCGCATCAACTTTCTCTGCAACCTCGGTTACGGCGATCCGGAAAAACTGTTCGGCAGACTGCCGCGCCTGTCGTTCGAAGAGGCGTGCGAGGTGCTTTGACACCCATAG
>CALMCS010000800.1 GCA_937862875.1 uncultured Comamonadaceae bacterium | reverse complement strand
GCACGTTCGCTCGGCCCTCGTGGCTATCTTGATGTTGCCCGTGGGTGTGCTGATCTCATTCATCGCCATGCGCCTGCTGGGCATGAATTCCAACCTGATGAGCCTTGGCGGCATCGCCATCGCCATTGGGGCGATGGTGGATGCGGCCATCGTCATGATCGAGAACGCGCACAAGCACTTGGAACGTCTCCCGCCCGAGCACAGCAAGACCGATCGCGTGGAGGCGATGATCGCCGCCTGCAAGGAGGTGGGGCCTGCGCTGTTTTTCTCGCTGCTCATCATTACCGTGTCCTTTCTGCCGGTATTCACACTGGAATCACAGGAAGGGCGCATGTTCTCGCCGCTGGCCTATACCAAGACCTTTGCGATGGCCGGGGCCGCGCTGCTGTCCGTGACGCTGGTGCCCGTGCTGATGATGCTGTTCATCCGGGGAAAAATCATGCCCGAATCCAGGAACCCGGTGAACCGGTTCCTGATCTGGGTCTACCGCCCCATCATCGCCACCGTGATGCGCTGGAAGAAGCTGACCGTCGCTGCTGCGCTCCTGGTGCTGGGCATTTCGTTCTATCCCGCCAGCCAGCTCGGCTCTGAATTCATGCCTACGCTCAACGAAGGCTCGTTGCTGTATATGCCCGCCTCGCTGCCAGGCATGTCGATTACGAAGGCGGCCGAGCTGATGCAGACGCAGAACAAAATCATCAAGAGCTTCCCGGAGGTGGTATCGGTCTATGGCAAGGCTGGGCGCGCCAACACCGCCACCGACCCGGCGCCGACCGAGATGTTCGAGACCGTCATCAACCTCAAGCCCGAGTCCGAATGGCGCCCCGGCATGACGACCGACAAGCTCATCGCGGAACTGGACAAGGCATTGCAATTCCCCGGCGTGTCCAACGCCTGGACCATGCCCATCAAGGCGCGCATCGACATGCTGTCCACCGGCATTCGCACGCCCATTGGCATCAAGGTCTACGGCAATGACCTGACCGAAATGGAACGCCTGGCGCGCGAGATTGAAACAGTGGTCAAGCAGGTGCCGGGAACGACCTCGGCTTTCGCTGAGCGCCTCACGGGGGGCTCTTACCTCAACATCGAGCCCGACCGAGTGCAACTTGCGCGCTACGGGCTGGCGGTCGGAGACTTGCTGGAAGTCATTGGTACTGCACTGGGCGGAGAAATGGTGACCACGACGGTCGAAGGCCGCGAGCGCTTTGGCGTCACGGTGCGCTACCCGCGCGAGCTGCGCACCGACCCGCAGCAGATCGCCCGCGAAGTGCTCGTGCCCACCATGGACGGCGCGATGGTGCCGCTGGGGCAGGTGGCCCGGGTCGAAGTGGCAAAGGGTGCGCCGGGCATCCGCACTGAAAATGCGCTTCTGTCTGCTTACATCTTCGTGGACATCCGTGAGCGTGACATCGGCAGCTATGTGGCAGACGCGCGCAAAGCCGTGAACGAACAGGTAAAGT
>CALMCS010000799.1 GCA_937862875.1 uncultured Comamonadaceae bacterium | reverse complement strand
TGCTGTGCCCCCGCCGGGTGTGCCTGCACCTGCACCAGTGGCCATTCCGCCTGTGTCGGCCAATTTGGCGCCTGAGGTAGTGGCCGAGAAGCAGCAGTTGCATCTGACAGGCGCTGAAGCCGTGGCAGCGCTGGAGGAATTGAAGGCCCGCATGACCAGTGAGCGTGATCTTGAGCTGACGCTGAGCTGGCGTCTGCAACGCAAGGGCACGCAGCTATGAGCGTATCGACGCCACAGATCAAGGCGCAGTTGGAGCGGGTGCTTGATAGCGACCCCACAGCGCAGGCCGTTGCAATTCGCGCGACCACTGAACAGGTCTGGCCAGAGCTGGTCAGCGCGCATGGGCGGTCGTTCTTGTTGAGGTGGTGTGAATCGTCATTGGCCATCCGCGAGGCTCTGTGCGAACTCGAGCAGCTCGCTCCTTCGGCCCCCGGTATGGCATTGCTCACACCTTTGTCAACGCATGAGGTAGCGGAAGATGTTGTTGCTAGGCTGGCCCGTGCGCGGGTATTTCAGCCTGAGGGGTGGGACATCGTTCGCCTGATGTTCCAGGCCAGAGAGACTGATGCGCGTCTTGGCCGGTTTGCGTGGATGCCTCAGGCATTGATCGATGGGGCAGCCCAGGGCGACTACCCACCTGTGACCAACGGTTTTTTGGACCTTGACACCGCTTGGCGCGAGGTGCTGGCGCGGTTTGTCGGGATCGACGTCGCACGGCCAGACGCGGTGACGCTGCTGACCTGGTCGATGAAGCCGGACTCAGATCCTCGATTGAGACCTCTGTCGGCTGCTATGCGCTCAGCCATTTTGGAATGGCTCGCTGAGAGCGCAGGTGTGGTCGGTGCCATGGTGCTTGGCTGCGTTGAAGCGGGACGCACGGGCGATGCCTTGCCGCTTGGGCTGGTCAGTGGTGTGATTTTCTCGGCAGACGGAGAAGGGCAGTCTGCGCTGGGTCAAGCAGCAATCCGCCTGGAACGATTTGTCAACGACAAGCATGTCGGTGTGAAGGAGGGCCGGGATTGGGCCGCCGCCGCAGAGCAGGGGGTGAGCCGTCTGGGCGTGGATGCTTGTCGGGCCGCCCTGGACAGAGCCGATGCGTTGCTACGGGACCTGCGAATATCCGAGTTTGCGCAGTTGAGCGATGTGCTGCCGTCAGCGCTGGATCAGCGTCTCAAGGAGTTCGCCCGAGCATTGAGTGCGCACGTGGCAGAGCCCACCGAACCCAGCCTACAGCAGGTGGAGGTGCAGGCCGAACGTGCGCTGAAGCACACATTGATGAATGAGCAGGGGCCACGCAGGGAGCGTGTCGAAATGGCTCGGCGTTTGGCGCGCTGGTTGCTCAGCCCAATGGCCTCTGGAACCTCGCTCCCAGAATCAGTGCAATGGCAAGCTGACGAAGGCGCATACGTTGACTGGGCCCGATTCAGATTGCTGGGGGGCGATGAGTTGACTGAGTTGTCGGATGCCTATGCGGCTTGCCGCCGCGCTGCTATCGCACGGCGTGACAGTTTTGCCAAGGTTTTTGCCCAGGCGCTAGCGCAATGGAATGCGCAGACCCCCGAGAATTCCGGGCGAGTCGTATTGGTTGAGCAGGCCCTGGATCGCGTGGTGGCGCCGATCGCTGCAACGCAGCCTGTTCTGTTGTTGGTGATGGATGGTTTGAGCAACAGCATTTTCCGGGAGTTGTTCGCGCGGGCTACCAGCCATGGCTGGACCGAGCTGGTGCCCAGGTCGCAGGAGAAGCCCTTTGTTGGCGTTGCCGCCTTGCCAACGATCACGGAGGTGAGTCGAACCAGCTTGCTGTGTGGCCGGCTGACCACGGGGGCGCAAGCCCAGGAGCGGCCAGGCTTTGCGACGCATCCGGCATTGATGGCAGCCAGCCGAGCAGAGTACGCCCCCAAGCTCTTTCACAAGGGCGATCTGGCAGATGCGGGGAATCTTGCTCAGGAAGTGCGCATAGCGATCGCGAACCCAAAGCAGCAGGTGGTGGGGGTGGTCTACAACGCCGTGGATGATCACCTCAGTGGGCCGGATCAGCTCAACCAGCGTTGGACCTTGGAGGACCTGCGTTTGCTGCTGCCTTTGTTGAGGGAGGCTCGCGAGGCCCGACGCGTCTTGATCATTACTGCTGACCATGGCCATTTACTGGAGGATGGGACTACGCAGGTTCCCGGGGGCGAAAGCGATCGCTGGCGACCAGGCAGTTCTGCGACATCGATTCAAGAGTTGGCGATCAGCGGTGGTCGCGTTGTTACCAGCGATGGCACCAATGCGGTGGTTTGCCTTTGGGGTGAAAGCAGCCGGTACGCAGGCCGCAAGAATGGGTACCACGGAGGGCTATCCCCCCAAGAGCTGACAGTGCCAATGAGTGTTTTCGCTCCGTTGGGCACCAGTTTGGCAGAGTGGAATCCTGCGCCGCCAAGCCAGCCAGAATGGTGGGAGCTTCCACTGCTTTCGCAATTCGACAAATCTACGGTTGCTGCAACACCGCAAGCTAGGCCCATCCGAAAGAAATCGGTCCAGACCGAAGCGCAGCCAGGTCTTTTTGCTCCTGTTGATTTGCCACCCCCTGCAGTGGATGTGGTTGCTCAGGACTGGATCGCCGGTCTTCTGGCTAGTCCGATCTACGCATCGCAGCGTCAACTGGCAGCGCGTGTAGCTCTGCCAGACGACAAGATGAGGCTTCTGCTGGAGGCGCTGGCCGAGCGTGGCGGTAAGCTGTCCCGGACGGCTCTGGCGAATCGGTTGTCGCTGGCCGAAGTGCGCATGGGAGGTCTTCTGAGCGCCGTGCGTCGGATGCTTAACGTGGACCAGGCAGCGATCCTGACCGTTGATGAGGCTGGAGGCTCGGTCGACCTCAACATCACCTTGTTGCAGCAGCAGTTCAAATTACCCCAGCACGGAGGGGCGCGATGATCAGTCCGGCCCGAAGAGAAGACATCGTCAGTGCGCTGC
>CALMCS010000798.1 GCA_937862875.1 uncultured Comamonadaceae bacterium | reverse complement strand
GTCGTAGGTTCGATTCCTATTTCCGGCACCAGATTTAAGCTAACAAGCTGTAAGAAAGTATCGAAAAATCAAGGGGTTGGCCGGGTTCCCGTCCAGCCCCTTTTTTCATGCCCTCCCGGTCCGTCCCGGTGTTAGTGCCGACCCAAAACTGACCATCTGGGGGTGCGGACGAAAACTTGGACTACCAGGAGGTAGTTCATGTATTCCTACGAAGATCGAATTCGAGCGGTTGAGCTCTATATCAAGCTGGGCAGGCGCGTCAGGCCCACGATCCGCCAGCTGGGTTATCCAACAAAGAATTCTCTGAAGGGCTGGTACAACGAATACCAGCAGAAGCTCGACTTGCCAGCGGGCTATGCGGGCCGGAGACCCAAGTTCTCGAAGGAACAGAAGGCGGCAGCTATCGAGCATTACCTCGCTCACGACCGCTGCATTGCGGCCACCATGAGGGCACTGGGCTACCCCTGCAGAGGGACGCTAACCGCTTGGATTCGCGAGGCCCTTCCTGAAGCCAGAAGGCGTGTCGTCGGCAGTACGGTGCGACGAAGGTATTCCGGGGAGCTGATGCAAGCAGGAGTCATGGAACTCTGCACTCGCGAGGAAAGTGCCCAGGCTGTAGCCGACAAGTTCGGCGTGTGCCGGCCAACGCTGTACAACTGGAAGAACCAACTTCTGGGACGTGAAGCACCCGCATCCATGAAACGTACCAATCCATCTTCGCCTTCGCAGGAGCGCGATGAGCTCGAGCGCCAGGTTGAGTCCCTGCGCCGCGAAGTCAGGCAACTGCGCCTCGAGCAGGATCTTTTGAACAAGGCCAACGAACTGTTAAAAAAAGGCCTGGGCGTCGACCTGCAGCTCCTGTCCAACCGGGAGAAGACACTGCTGATTGACGCCCTCAGGGAGCACTATGGCCTGCCAGAGCTCCTTGCACAGTTGGATCTTGCGCGCAGTTCGTATTTCTATCACCGGGCCCGCGCAGCGGTGGGCGACAAGTACCTGAAGGTTCGGCAATCCATCACCGACATCTTTGAGTCGAACCACCGCTGCTATGGCTACCGCAGGCTGCAGGCATCTCTGACCAGGCAGGACGTCACGATCTCAGAGAAGGTTGTACAGCGGTTGATGAAGCAGGAAAGCCTGGTTGTTCCAAGGCCCAGAAAGCGCCGCTATGCGTCTTACCTTGGCGAAATCAGCCCAGCGCCTGAGAACCTCATCGATCGCGACTTCCAGGCCGCGGTGCCCAACGCGAAATGGCTCACGGACATCACGGAGTTCCAGATCCCGGCTGGCAAGGTGTACCTCTCGCCCATCATCGACTGCTTCGACGGAATGGTCGTCAGCTGGACCATTGGGACCAGTCCGGACGCGGAGTTGGTCAACACGATGCAGGACGCAGCCATCGAGACGTTGGCCGACACGGCTGATCGTCCCGTGGTCCACTCCGATCGGGGCGGCCACTACCGCTGGCCGGGTTGGCTCTCAAGAATGAGCAACGCGAACTTCATCCGCTCGATGTCTCGCAAAGCATGCTCACCTGATAACGCTGCCTGCGAAGGCTTCTTCGGTCGGCTGAAGAATGAGCTGTTCTATCCTCGGGACTGGAAGACCGCCACCATTGAGCAGTTCGTCGAGGCGGTCGACTCGTACATCCGCTGGTACAACGAGAAGCGGATCAAGATCGCACCCGTATTCTTGTCAGCGGTGACAGCGCAGGCGGCGGCCTCGCGGCGGCGCTGGCATTGCTCGCGCGCGATAGGGGTAAGTATGCGATCGCCTACCAGCATCTGGTCTTCCCAATGATCGATGACCGCACGGCGATTGATCCCGACGTATCACCCTATGCAGGGGAGTTCATCTGGACGCAGGCCTCAGATCTGTATGGCTGGACATCATTGCTCAATTGCGCGCCCGGCTCGCGCGAGGTGTCCTGCTACGCCGCTGCGGCACGGGCAGAAGATCTTGCGGGATTGCCACCCACATTCATCATGTGCGGGGCACTAGACCTATTCCTTGAGGAGAGCCTCGAATATGCCCGACGGTTAATGCGGGCTGGGGTGCCCGTCGAAATGCACATCTACCCTGGCGCTCCACACGGGTTTCAGATGGTGCAGACAGCAGTGGTGAGCCAACAGGCAGTTCGCGACTCCACGGCAGCGTTGTCAAAAGCATTACGAGGGACGAGACACGAATGAGCGGTGATCCGCTGCTCATTCGGCGCAAATGCGATCAGCATGGATTTCTTTGAAACTGGTCGTTTTGCGTCGTATTGACGCGCAGAAGCGGCGCTCCGCACTAGTAGCTATAGTGCGGCGCCCTTTCGCCTTGGGAAGGCGTGGCGACGGTGGCGAAACATTGTCTTAAGAAGGCGACAGTCATCAGGGCGGCCTCTACGTCGGTTTGTCGCTATATTGCGTTTGCTCAAGGAAATCCACAATCCGTTCGTGGCAGTCCTGTCGATGACTCGGACGTCCACTGCCCGCCAAGGAATGCGTGCCCCCAGGGTAAAGGACCATCGTGGCGTCGGCCTTGCCACTGCGCACTAGAGCGGATTTCACCCGTTGGGTGCTGGCCCGGCTGCGCCACCATCGCTTCGACACCGTCGCCCAGGTCGATGCAGCCATCACCGAACTGCTATCGAGCGTGAACGACCGGCCGTTTCAGAAGCTGCCCGGCAGCCGCGCCAGCGTGTTCGCCGAACTGGATGCGCCGACACTGATGTCGCTGCCGCGCCAACCCTATGAGCTTGCCCGCTTCAAGACGGTGAAGGTCCACATCGACTACCACGTCGAGATGGAGGGCCACCGCTACAGCGTGCCGCATGCGCTCGTCGGCCAGGCCCTGGAGGCGCGCCTCACCCGCCACGGCGTGGAGTTGCTGCTGCGCGGCCAGCGCGTGGCCGCCCACGCTCGCAACGAGCGCCGCGGCGGCTACACCACGGTGGAGGCCCACATGCCTGCTGCCCACCGCGCCCACCTGGAGTGGACGCCTCAGCGGCTGATCGATTGGGGCCAACGCATCGGCATGGCATGCGGCGAACTCATCACCCGGCTGCTGCAGACCTACAAGCATCCCGAACACGGCTACCGCTCCTGCCTGGGACTGCTGAACCTGTCGCGCCGATATGGCGAGGCACGGCTGGAGGCGGCCTGCGAACGGGCCCTCGCTCTGGGTGCCTTCCGCTACCACCATGTGCGCGACCTGCTGGCCAACAACCGTGACCAGGTGCCGCTGGATGCCGAAGCCGAATGGACCAGTCCGACGCACGCCAACCTGCGCGGACCGGGCTACTACCAGTGAGGACGACCGAC
>CALMCS010000797.1 GCA_937862875.1 uncultured Comamonadaceae bacterium | reverse complement strand
AGAGTGTCGATGGGGATGGGGAGATGCCGGTGTTGCGGCATTCGGTGCCGCCGCCTCCAGCTTGAAATCGGCACGATGAAGGACTTGAACCGACGCAACGCCGTTCCGTATTCCATGCCGACTGCATGCTCACACCGGCAATGCCTTGGGCTTTCTGCCGCGCGGCTTCGGTGCCGGTTTTTCCACGCTGATGGAGTGGTGGACCGGGTCGTTCTGCAGCACCGTGCGTGACACGGCCCAGCCGCCCTTGTGGTGCTTCTTGAGCATCTCGCGCAGCAGCGGGCCGGCACGCTCCTTGAGCGCGTTGAGCATCTCTCCATGCTCCTTCACGGCCAGACCCCAACGCGAGCGGTCCTGGTTGCCCGCGTAGCGATAGCGGCGAATGCGCGCGCATTCGGCGGCGTAGATGCGCGAGAGCACGGGATTGCGTGCGGCATCCACCATGCGCTGGTGGATGGTCTGATTGATCTGAAAGTACGACATCAGATCGCCCGCAGCATGGGCGGCCACCATGTTTGCATGCAGTTGCTCGATCTCGGCGAGCTCGGCCTCGGTCACGTGCTCGCAGGCGGGTTCGGCGGCCATGGTTTCAAGACCCACCAACACCTCGATCGACGCTTCCACCTCCTGTATCGACAGCGCGGTCACCACCGCCCCGCGATTCGGCTCGAGCGTGAGCAGGCCCTCGGCCGCAAGAATCTTGAAGGCCTCACGCAGGGGCGTGCGCGAAATGCCTTCCAACTGCTCGGAGATCTCTCGCTCGGACAGACGCTGCCCGGGCTTCAACGAGCCGGCGACGATGAGCGTGCGCAGCCGCCCCGCCGCGACCTCGGTGCGTGTGCCATCTCGGCTGGGGGCGGATTTGCGAAGGGTCGAACTCTGCGTTTGGGTGCTCATGGGGGTGATGATAGTTTGACTTAAGTGCATGCACTTCTTGCATTAATAGAGCGAAGTAGGGGTTTTTACTTGGTTCATTTGTGCAAAGTGCATGCAAAATCCGGCGAATTAATTTTCCAAGACGTTTTGTCACAAACGTCGCACCGTCGTATTTTCCATGGATCATCTTCATCGTTACGCTAGCGCGGCCGCTCCCATCGAAGCGTGTGTTGTCGGCAGTGGCGGCTTTGGCCGCAGCTTTCTTGCTCAATCCACGCGTGTCAAAAGCATCAGCGCGCGCGTTGCCGTCGATCTGACGGCCGATCTCGCCGCCGCGGCATGGCTGTCCATCGGCATCCCGGACGAACAGATCGCGCGCTGCACCAGCGCCGACGAGGCCGCCGCCGCATGGGCCGCCGGTCAATTCATTGCCGCGGGTGATGTGGCGACCGTGCTGGCTCTGCCGGTGCAAGTGCTGATCGAAGCCACGGGCCATCCCGAAGCCGGCGCACGCCACGCACGCCTCGCCATCGAAGCGGGCTGGCACGTGGCGCTCGCGTCGAAGGAAGTGGACAGCGTGGTGGGCCCCGAGCTGTCGCGCATGGCACGTGCCAAGGGCCGCGTGGTGACGCCGGTGGATGGCGATCAACCCTCGCTGCTCATCGGTCTGGTGACTTGGGCGCAGGTGCTGGGCTTTGAAGTGCTGTCGGCAGGCAAGTCGAGCGAATACGACTTCGTGTTCGACGCGGCCACCGAAAGCATGCACAGCAACGGCAACACCGTCAGCGTGCCGGGCTTTGGTGCGCACTGGAAGCTGCAGGAGGGCTCTGTTGCTGCTCAGGTGGCAACGCGTGCCGCGATCTGCGCCGCGCTGCCGCAGCGTGCCGTGCCCGATCTGTGCGAGTTGCAGGTGGTCTCCAACAGCACCGGCCTGGTGGCCGATCTGTCTGCGCTGCACGCGCCGATCGCCCATCCGTCCGAAGTGCCCGATATGTTCGCCACGGCCGAAGACGGTGGACTGTTTGCAAACAACGGCGTGATCGATGTGTTTCACTGCCTGCGCCGACCCGATGAACTGAGCTTTGCCGGTGGTGTGTTCGTCATCATCCGCTGCGACGATGCGGAAACCTGGGACCTGCTGCTCGGCAAGGGCCATGTGATGAGCCGTGACCGCCGCCGCGCGATGGTCTATATTCCGCGCCACCTGCTCGGTTTGGAAGCCATGACCAGCGTGCTCGATGCAGCGCTGCACGGCGCCTCGAGCGGTGCGCAGGAACCCAAGCCGGTGCTCGACCTGGTGGCCCGCGCCACGCAGGCCCTGCCGGCCGGAACGCTGCTCAAGATGGGTGGCCACCACCACACCATCGACGGCACTACCGCCGAACTGGTTCCCGCCGCGGCGCTCGCCAAGGGCAGCCCGGCACCGTTCTATCTGGTGGGCAATCACCGCCTGCTGCGCGATGTCGCGGCCGGCGAGTTGATCAACTACGACGACGTGGACATCGCACCCACCTCCGAATTGCTCACGCTGCGTTTGCAGCAGGACGCAGCCTTCTTTCCTGAAAGCACAGCGGCCCGTTGATCGGCCCGCCGTGCTCGCATGACAGCCATTTGTTCACAAGTCCTTCGAGGAGACAAAATGCAAAGCCAATTCAAGAAATTCCCCATCGCAGCCACCGTTGCTGCGGCCCTCGCGGCTCTGGCCGCCGGTTCGGTATCCGCGGCTGAATGGAAGCCCAATCGTCCGGTGGAGTTCATCGTCACGGCAGGCCCGGGCGGCGGCACCGATCAGTTCGCGCGCATCGTGCAGGTGGTCATTCAAAAGCACAAGCTGATGACCACGCCGATCATCGTCTCGAACAAGGGCGGTGGCGCGGGTTCCGAAGCGATGATCGATCTGCAATCGTCCAACGGCGATCCGCACAAGCTGGTGTTCTCGACCAACCTCGCGTACCTGATGCCGATGATCACCAAGGTCGGCTACAAGATCGACACCATGACGCCCGTGGCGATCATGGCGGCTGACGAGTTCATCCTCTGGTCGAATGCCGACGGTGCCTACAAGAGCGCCAAGGACCTGATCGACGCCGCCAAGGCCAAGCCCGGCAGCATCAAGGTGGGCGGCGCGCAGTCGAAGGACACCGACCACATCCTGACCCGCCAGATCGAAATGACCACCGGCACCAAGATGGTCTACGTGCCATTCAAGTCGGGCGGCGAAGTGGCGGTACAACTGTCCGGCGGCCACGTGGATGCCAACGTCAACAACCCGTCCGAGAACATCTCCCACTGGCGCGCCGGCAAGGTGCAGCCTCTGTGTGTGTTTGCCAAGCAGCGCATGACGATCAAGGACAAGGTCCGCGGCGAAATGGGCTTTGGCGACATCCCCACCTGCGCTGAATCGGGCATCGCGATCGACACCTTCAACATGCCGCGCACGGTGTGGGCTGCGGGTGGTCTGAAGGCCGAGCAGGTGAAGTTCTACGAAGACCTGATGAGCAAGGTGCGCGAGAAGCCCGAGTTCAAGGAATGGCTGGCCCGTGGCCTGCAGACCGACCTGTTCCTGGAAGGCGCGAAGCTCAAGGAATACATCGCGGCAGATGCGGCCAAGAACAAGGCCCAATTTGCCAAAGATGAATGGCTGATCAAGGACTGAGTTCGGGTAGTTGAGCATGTCGAAATCCATATCGCGCCAGACGCTGGAAATCAGCGTCGCAGGGCTCATCAGTGCATTTGCAGCGGTTGTCGTCTACGGCAGCCTCGAGTTGAAATACGGCTGGGGGTCCACGGGCCCCGAAGCCGGCTATTTCCCGCTGCGTCTGGGGGTGTTGCTGTTCATCGTGGGATTGCTGTTGACGGTGCAAGCCGCACGCACGCCCAGCGACGCAGCATTCGCCACGGGCGAGCAAGTGCGCCGGGTGCTCTCGCAGTTCATTCCCACGGTGGTGTTGGCACTGGCCGCGCCATTCACGGGCTTTTATCTCGCTGCGGCGGTATTTCTGACGTTCATGGCGCGTCGACACGGTGGCTTTGGCTTTGCCAAGGCGCTCTCCATCGGCGTAGTGGCCGCGGTGGTGATGTTTGCCGTGTTTGAAATTTGGTTCGGTGTACCGCTCACGCGCGGACCGCTGGAAGAGCTTTACGACGCCTGGCGGGCTGCCTGAGGGATTCGACATGCTGGAACAACTTCAACATCTCATCACAGGGTTTGAAACGACCCTGAGCCTGTATCACATCGCATTGATGGCGGGCGGCGTGCTGCTCGGCATTCTCGTCGGCGTGCTGCCTGGCCTGGGAGCCCCGAACGGGGTGACCTTGCTGCTGCCGCTGACGTTCACGATGGAGCCGGTATCGGCCATCATCCTGCTGTCTTCGATGTACTGGGGCGCGCTGTTTGGCGGCTCCACGACGTCGATTCTTTTCAATATTCCGGGTGAGCCGTCATCGGTGGCAACCACCTTCGACGGTTACCCCATGGCGCGCAACGGCCGCGCCGCGGAAGCGCTGGCGACGGCCTTTCTGTCGGCCGGCTTCGGTGCCATGGCCGGTGTGATCGTGGTCACGCTGATCGCCAATGCGATCGCGGATTTCGCGCTCAAGTTCGGTCCTGCCGAATTCTTCGCGGTGTACCTGTTGACGTTCTGCAGCTACCTGGTCAGCGGCGGCTCGGCACTCAAGACCTTGGCATCGCTGCTCATCGGCTTGATTCTGGCGGCCGTCGGCATGGACACGGTGTCGGGCGAGGTGCGTTTGACGTTCGGCTCGAACACCTTGATCAGCGGCGTTTCCTTCCTGGCCGCCGTGGTGGGCCTGTTCGGTATCGGCGAGTTGCTGGTGACCGTGGAAGACGGCCTGCGCTTTGAGGGACTCAAGGCCAAGGTGAGCTGGAAGGTCGTGTGGCAAGCCGCCAAGAACCTTCCCAAGCATGCGGTCACGCTGATCCGCTCGACGCTGGTCGGTTGCTGGATGGGCATCACGCCGGGCGGACCGACAGCGGCCTCGTTCATGTCGTACGGACTGGCCAAGCGCTTCTCGAAATTCCGTGCCGGCTTCGGCAAGGGCGAGCCCGACGGCGTGGTCGCTCCCGAAGCGGCAGACCATTCGGCGGGCGTGTCCGCCCTGCTGCCGATGCTCGCGCTGGGCGTTCCCGGCTCGGCCACGGCGGCCGTGATGATGGGCGGCCTGATGATCTGGGGCCTGCAACCCGGCCCGATGCTGTTCATCGAGCGGCCCGATTTTGTCTGGGGCCTGATCTCCTCCATGTACGTCGCGAACATCGTGGCTGTGGTGCTGGTGCTGGCAACGATCCCGTTGTTCTCATCGATCCTGCGCCTGCCGTTTGCGGTGATTGGCCCGCTGATCATCGTGATCTGCCTGATCGGTGCGTACACCATCAGCGGCAAGATGTCGGACGTGTATATCGCCCTCGGCTTTGGCGTGGTGGGTTATGTGTTCAAGAAGCTGGACTATCCGATTGCACCGTTGATCCTGGCCATGGTGCTGGGCGACAAGACGGAAGACGCCTTCCGCCAGAGCATGTTGTTGTCCGAGGGTTCGATGGCGGTGTTCTTCAGCAACGGTCTGGTGGGCACCATCTCCACCGCCGCCATCCTGCTGCTGGTGTGGGGTCTGGTCGGTCGCCTGTTTGGCAAGCGCGCCGCAGCGGCTTGACCGCGATGAATGAATGTGTGAATGAACGATAGATAGATGCTTGAATCTCTGGACCTTTCGACCATGACTCCAATGACAAAGCGCATTGCACTGGGCTGCATTGCCGACGATTTCACCGGTGCCACCGATCTGGCCAACAACCTGGTGCGCGCCGGCATGCGCGTGGTGCAGACCATCGGTGTGCCGCAGAGCCCGCTCGATGTGAACGCCGACGCGGTGGTGGTGGCGCTCAAGAGCCGCACCATTCCCGCCAACGAGGCGGTCGCGCAATCGCTCGACGCACTGCAGTGGCTGCAGTCGATGGGCGCGGAGCAAATCTATTTCAAGTACTGCTCGACGTTCGACAGCACGCCCGAAGGCAACATCGGTCCCGTGACCGAGGCGCTGATGCAGGCACTGCAAACGGACTTCACGATTGCCACGCCGGCCTTCCCGGACAACAAGCGCACGGTCTTCAAGGGCTATCTGTTTGCCGGTGATGTGCTGCTGAACGAAAGCGGCATGCAGAACCACCCGCTCACGCCCATGACCGATCCCAATCTGGTGCGCGTGATGCAGGCACAGACTCGCCACAAGGTGGGTCTGGTGGACTACCAGGTGATCGCGCGCGGCAGCGATGCGATTCGTGCGCGCTGCGATGAACTCAAGGCGGATGGCGTGCAAGTTGCGATTGTCGATTCGCTCAGCAACGACGATTTGGTCACACTCGGCCGGGCGCTCAAGGGCATGCCTTTGGTGACCGCGGGTTCGGGCGTGGCGATCGGCTTGCCGCAGAACTTTGGCATCACCGCAGACTCCACGGCCGCGCAATTGCCGGCCGCATCGGGCCTGCAGGCGATCGTGTCGGGCAGTTGCTCCGTGGCGACCAACGGCCAAGTCGCGGACTTCATCGCGTCGGGCCGCCCTGCGCTTGCGCTCGACCCGTTGCGCATCGCATCGGGCGCGGACGTGCGCGCAGAAGCATTGGCGTGGGCCAGCGAACATCTGGCAAGTGGTCCGGTGCTGGTGTACTCCACCGCCGAGCCGTCGGCAGTGCGCGAGATTCAAGGCCGCCTGGGCGTGGAACAAGCGGGTGCGATGGTCGAGCAGGTCATCGCCGGCATCGCACGCGGTCTGGTGGAAATGGGCGTACGCCAATTGGTCGTCGCCGGTGGCGAAACATCGGGAGCCTGTGTGCAGGCCCTCGGCATCGAGCAGATGCGCATCGGCGCACAGATCGACCCCGGTGTGCCATGGTGCTTTGCATCGAGCCCGGTCGCCGCGGAAGGCGTGCACATCGCGCTCAAATCGGGCAACTTCGGTACGCCCGACTTCTTCACCAAGGCCTTCGCGCGGCTGACAGCATGAGCAACACCGGTTCCGAATTTCTCAGCGAAAACGAGGCCCGCGCAGAGATCGTCCGCGTGGGTCGCAGCCTCTTCGAGCGCGGTTATGTGCACTCCACCGCGGGCAACATCAGCGTGCGCCTGCAGGATGGTTTCCTGATCACGCCGACGGACGCATGTCTCGGTTTTCTCGAGCCGCAAAAGCTGGCCAAGATCGACGCATCGGGCGAGCAAACCAGCGGCGCTCGCGCCAGCAAAACCATCGTGCTGCATCGGCGCATCTATGAAGCCAGCGCAGCAACCCGCATGCCCGCACGCTGCGTGATTCACACGCACAGCACGCATCTGGTGGCCTGCTCATTGCAGCGCGAAAACCAATGGGAATTGCTGCCACCGATCACACCCTACTTCGTGATGAAAGTGGGACATGTACCGCATATTCCGTACCGCAGACCGGGTGCATCGGAAGCGGCAGACATGGTCGCAGAAGCCATCACCGAACATGCGGCGCAAGGCCACCCCATTCGCGCCGTGATGCTCGCACGCCTGGGCCCCAACGTCTGGCACGACACACCAGCAGCGGCCATGGCCACCTTGGAAGAGCTGGAAGAAACCGCACGCCTATGGCTGCTGGCGCAACCGACGCCGCTGAGCGACGTGGCGATTGAAGAGCTGCGCCAGCAATTTGGGGCGAGCTGGTAGTTTCGGCAGCTTCGGCTCGACGCAAGCGCAATCAAGTGCTGGAAGCCTGCCGGGAGCGTGGCCAATCCCCCACGCCCCTCGGCCAACGCAGCGGAAAGTGAATGCGAATTTTCTCATTTCATATAACATTGAGAACAATTCGCATTTATTAACCCCCTTCCCCGCCCC
>CALMCS010000796.1 GCA_937862875.1 uncultured Comamonadaceae bacterium | reverse complement strand
GTCGACCTATACCTTGGCAAGGTATCGCTCTACCAACTGAGCTATTCCCGCATTTTGCTTTGCGACCCGTGTGGGCTGCGAAGACTTCAATTCTAACACGTCTTTTTCGTCAATTTTTGAATTTCTTCAAATCTTTTCAAATCCGACTTCAACCAACCTCAAACACTTTCCATCACTATCCGTTCGTGTTGCCACGAACTGGAGGCGCGGTCCGGAGTCGAACCGGACTAACCGGATTTGCAATCCGGGGCATAACCGCTTTGCTACCGCGCCATGTCCGCTTCTTGCAAAAAGATCTGACTTCGCAGCCAGATCTTTTATAGAAACTGGAGCGGGAAAACGGGTTCGAACCGTCGACCTATACCTTGGCAAGGTATCGCTCTACCAACTGAGCTATTCCCGCAGTGTTTTACCGAAGCCTCACAGTATATAACTGTTTCGCATCGATGAAGTGAATTGTAGCGCACTTTTTTGGCCCGCTGGACAAAAAGGCACAATTTTTGAAATTATCTGCTTCCACCCCCTTCAAGGCGCTCTGTGAGCCACCTCGAAGGCATGGGCAGATGCTCTCTTCTCTCAGTGCTTGACCGAGCCTGTCTCTGCGGGAACCACGGCAGCCACTGCTGGAGCCGGATTGGCCGCAGCGGCAGCCGCAGCAATCTCTTCTTCCGTCAGCGGAACCGGCTGGCGCGTGAGCGCCACTTCCAGCACCTTGTCGATCCACTTGACCGGCACGATCTCCAGGCCGCTCTTCACGTTGTCTGGAATCTCCTGCAGATCCTTGACGTTTTCTTCAGGGATCAGCACGGTCTTGATTCCACCGCGCAGCGCTGCCAGCAGCTTTTCCTTCAGGCCGCCAATCGCGGTGACTTCACCACGCAGGGTGATTTCACCCGTCATGGCCACGTCGGCGCGAATCGGAATACCCGTCAGGGCCGACACCAGAGCGGTGGTCATCGCTGCACCAGCGCTTGGACCGTCCTTGGGCGTCGCGCCATCCGGCACGTGAATGTGGATGTCGCGCTTCTCGAAGATCTGATCCTTGATGCCCAGGCGATGTGCACGGCTGCGCACCACGGTGCGGGCCGCTTCCACGGATTCCTTCATCACGTCGCCCAGCGAGCCGGTGCGTGTGACCACACCCTTGCCGGGCATGGTCGCGACTTCGATGGTCAGCAGATCGCCGCCCACTTCGGTCCACGCCAGACCGTTGACCTGACCGACCTGGTCTTCCTTCTCGGCATGACCGTAGGTGAACTTGCGCACACCCAGATAGTCGCCCAGGTTGTCACCGGTGACCTGCACCTGTGGCGTCACCTGCTTGAGCAGCAACTGCTTGACCACCTTGCGGCAGATCTTGGAGATCTCACGCTCGAGCGAACGCACGCCGGCTTCGCGGGTGTAGTAGCGCACGATGTCGCGCACCGCACCCTCCTGCACTTCCAGCTCTTCGTTCTTGAGGCCGTTGTTGGTCAGTTGCTTGGGCAACAGATACTTCATGGCGATGTTGGTCTTTTCGTCTTCGGTGTAACCCGAGAGGCGAATGACTTCCATGCGGTCCAGCAGCGCGGGCGGGATGTTCATCGAGTTCGATGTGGCGACAAACATCACATCGGACAGGTCGAAGTCCACTTCCACGTAGTGATCGGCAAACTTGTTGTTCTGCTCGGGGTCGAGCACTTCGAGCAACGCGCTGGATGGATCACCGCGGAAATCCATGCCGAGCTTGTCGATTTCATCGAGCAGGAACAGCGGATTGCGGGTGCCGGACTTGTTCAGGCTCTGCAGCACCTTGCCCGGCATCGCGCCGATGTAGGTGCGGCGGTGGCCGCGAATTTCCGCTTCGTCACGCATGCCGCCGAGGGCCATGCGCACGTACTTGCGTCCGGTCGCCTTGGCGATCGATTGGCCGAGCGAGGTCTTGCCGACGCCTGGTGGGCCGACGAGACACAGGATCGGAGCCTTGACCTTGTCCACGCGCTGTTGCACTGCAAGATACTCAAGGATGCGGTCTTTGACTTTTTCGAGGCCGTAGTGGTCCTCGTTCAGCACGTCTTCCGCAAACTGCAGATCGTGCTTGATCTTGGTCTTCTTGCTCCACGGCAGGCCGGTGAGCACGTCGATGTAGTTGCGCACCACGGTGGCTTCGGCAGACATCGGCGACATGAGCTTGAGCTTCTTGAGCTCGCCCTCGGCCTTCTTGCGTGCCTCGACGGGCATGCGAGCGGCCTTGATCTTCTTCTCGACCTCTTCGATGTCCGCGCCTTCTTCACCCTCGCCGAGTTCCTTCTGAATGGCCTTGACCTGCTCATTCAGATAGAAGTCGCGCTGGTTCTTTTCCATCTGGCGCTTGACGCGGCCACGGATGCGCTTGTCGACGTTCAGGATGTCGACTTCGCGTTCGAGCTGCTCGAACAGATTTTCGAGGCGACCCTTCACATCGGCCATGTCGAGCACGAGCTGCTTGTTCTCGAGCTTGAGCGGCAGATGCGCGGCGATGGTGTCGGCCAGACGACCGGCATCGTCGATGCTGGAGATGGACGTGAGGATCTCGGGCGGAATCTTCTTGTTGAGCTTGACGTACTGGTCAAACTGCTGCATCACCGCACGGCGAAGCGCCTCGATTTCACTCGATTTGTGCTTTTCCTGGTCTTGCTCGACAGGGGTCACGGTCGCCGTGAAATGCGTTTCCGCATCGGCAATGGATGTCACCAGAGCGCGCTGCTGACCTTCAACAAGCACCTTGACAGTGCCGTCGGGCAACTTGAGCATCTGCAAGATGGTGGAGACACAGCCCACGTCGAACATATCCTCGACGGAAGGCTCATCCTTCGCGGCCGCCTTTTGCGCCACGAGCATGATGCGCCGGTCGGACTCCATCGCCAACTCAAGCGCCTTGATGCTCTTGGGTCGACCCACAAAAAGCGGAATGACCATGTGGGGGAACACCACCACATCGCGCAAAGGCAACAGCGGCAGATCAATGGGGGTGGCTGGCAGGGGGGTATGTCCGGACATGGAAATCCTCAAAGTACTCTGTGGAATATGGTCCACATGTGGGGATTTTCAACCCTTGCGCACAGCCGCACTGCAGCAAGGGTTGATGGGTTTCAGGGGGCCGCGAAAGTGCGCCCGCTCCGGTCGCTTCAGGCTTTCTTGGCCGCCTCGCGGTAAACGAGCAGAGGTGGCTTGTTTTCCTCAATCGTGGACTCGTCCACCACCACCTTTTCGACATTGCTGGTATTGGGCAGGTCGAACATGGTTCCGATCAGGGATTGCTCCAGAATCGAGCGCAGACCGCGGGCACCCGTCTTGCGCGCCAACGCCTTGCGGGCAATAGCCTTCAGCGCGGCGGGGCGGATCTCCAGATCCACGCCTTCCATGGCCAACAGCTTGCTGTACTGCTTGACCAGCGCATTCTTGGGCTCGGTCAGAATCTGCACCAGCGCGTCTTCGCTCAGCTCGGCCAGTGCCGTCACCACGGGCATGCGGCCCACCAGCTCGGGAATCAAGCCAAACTTGATCAGATCTTCTGGTTCGATCTCGGTAAACACCTCGGACAGCGAGCGCTGCTTCTTGCTCTTGACCGATGCGCCGAACCCGATACCCGAAGCCTCGGTGCGGTTTTCGATGACCTTTTCAAGACCTGCGAACGCGCCACCGCAAATGAACAGGATGTTGGTCGTGTCGATCTGCAGGAAATCCTGGTTGGGGTGTTTGCGCCCGCCCTGGGGCGGCACGCTGGCCATGGTGCCTTCGATGAGCTTGAGCAGCGCCTGCTGCACGCCCTCGCCCGACACGTCGCGGGTGATGCTTGGGTTGTCCGACTTGCGCGAGATCTTGTCGATTTCGTCGATGTAGACAATGCCGCGCTGGGCACGTTCCACTTCGTAGTTGCAGCTTTGCAGCAGCTTCTGAACGATGTTCTCGACGTCTTCCCCCACGTAACCGGCTTCGGTCAGTGTGGTTGCATCGGCCATCACAAACGGCACATCCAGTTGGCGGGCCAGTGTTTGCGCGAGCAGGGTCTTGCCGGAGCCGGTCGGGCCGATCAGCAGGATGTTGCTCTTGGCGAGCTCAATATCATCCTTGCCGGCACGATCCTTGTGGCGCAGACGCTTGTAGTGGTTGTAAACGGCCACAGCCAGCGTGCGCTTGGCTTTTTCTTGACCGATCACGTAATGATCTAGGTTGGCCTTGATTTCTGCGGGAGCGGGCAAATCGCCACGCCCTTCGCGGCCATTTTCGGTCGCCTGGGGTTCGTCACGGATGATTTCATTGCACAGGTCAATGCACTCATCGCAAATGAACACCGACGGACCGGCGATCAACTTCTTCACCTCGTGCTGGCTTTTGCCGCAGAAGGTGCAATAGAGGTTTTTCTCGCTGGAAGAGCCTTTTTTCTCGGCCATGGAAACAATGCCTTATGACACGGAACGTAGTCTGATGATAACGAAATAAAAAATGGCGTTTGCCCCAATGCCTTTTGTGGTTTTTCGCCGTGACCGGAAACCGGCCTCCAACGTCAAACTCTGCAATGGATCAGGGAAACGCCACGAATCGGCGCCAGGCACATCTCGGTGAGCCCGAATCCGGTGCGGGCCGCCCTCTCGATCCGTAGAGAAGGCCAGCACGCTCCGGCAGTTCGGTTCAGCTCAGCGCTGTGTTGGCGCCAACTGTCAGGGGCGCTTGGAGATGACCTGATCGACGATGCCGTAGTCCTTGGCTTCGTCGGCCGTCATGAAGTAGTCGCGCTCGGTGTCCGACTTGACCTTTTCATACGGCTGACCCGTACGCTCGGCCAGGATGCGGTTCATCTGTTCCTTGGTGCGCAGGATGTCGCGCGCATGGATTTCGATGTCCGTGGCCTGACCACGAGCGCCACCCAGAACCTGGTGGATCATGATCTTGGAGTTGGGCAGCGAGAAACGCTTGCCCTTGGCTCCGGCAGCCATCAGGAACGCGCCCATGCTGGCAGCAAAGCCGCAGCACAGCGTCGACACGTCTGGCTTGATGAATTGCATGGTGTCGTAGATCGCCATGCCCGCCGTGACGCTGCCGCCCGGGGAGTTGATGTAGAACGAGATGTCCTTGTCAGGATTTTCGCTCTCGAGGAACAGCAACTGCGCGACCACCAGGTTGGCGGTCTGGTCATTGACCTCGCCCACCAGGAAAATCACGCGCTCTTTCAACAGACGCGAATAAATGTCGTAGGACCGCTCGCCACGGCCCGACTGCTCGATCACCATGGGAACCATGCCCAAAGCTTGTGTTTCCAGTGCACTCATGTTTTTCTCCAGAAGGATGGATGCGGTACTCACGCGTACCAACTATCCTGATTCAACTTGCGGGAAGTCACCCAATTCAGGACACCAGAAATGAAATGGGGCTTGCACACCAAAGTACAAGCCCACACGTCATGGTTTTGACTCACCACTCATCATAGCGGCAAGTTCAATCAGCACTGAAGAATCAGGCCTGAGCACCCATGAGTTCGTCGAAGGAAATAGCCTTGGAGTTCACCTTGGCAGTTTCCAGCACGAAATTGGTCACGTTGTTTTCGATCACAACGGCTTCCACGTCGGCCAGGCGCTGACGGTCGCTGAAGTACCAGCGAACGACGTCTTCTGGCTTCTCGTAGCTGGCAGCCAGCTCGTCGATGTGTGCCTTCAGTTGTTCAGGATTGGCTTCCAGCTTGTTGGCCTTGACCAATTCAGCGACCACCAGGCCCAGGCGCACGCGGCGCTCGGCTTGTGGACGGAACACGTCTTCTGGGATCTCAGCCTTGTCGGCGTCCTTGATGCCGCGTTGCTTCAGATCAGCAATCGCGCCTTCGCGCAGACGGCCGATTTCAGCTTGCACGCTGGCGTTCGGGAGGTCGAGTTCAGCCTTGGAGACCAGTGCGTCCATCACAGCTTGCTTGTTGCGAGCTTGCAGACGGAACTTCACTTCGCGCTCCAGATTGGTGCGGATGTCGCCACGCAGGCCGTCGACAGTGCCGTCAGCAATGCCAAGCGACTTGGCGAATTGCTCGTTCACTTCTGGCAGGTGGGCGGCTTCGATCTTCTTCACGGTGACGAGGAAGTCGGCAGTCTTGCCGGCAACATCCTTACCGTGGTAGTCCTCTGGGAATGCCAGTGGGAAAGTCTTGCTTTCGCCAGCCTTCAGGCCACGCACTGCGTCTTCGAATTCCTTGAGCATCTGGCCTTCGCCAACCAGGAATTGGAAGTCTTCAGCCTTGCCGCCGGAGAAAGTCTCGCCGTCGATCTTGCCTTCGAAGTCCACGGTCACGCGGTCGCCGTCTTCGGCAGCTGCGTCTTTGGCGCGCTGAGCGAAGGTGCGACGCTGCTTGCGCAGGATGTCCAGAGTCTTGTCGATGGCTTCGTCGGTCACTTCAGCCGAAACCTTTTCGACTTCAGCGGTGGACAGATCAGCGATCTTCACTTCTGGAAACACTTCGAACACTGCGTCGAAGGAAACTTCACCTTCCGGTGCGCCTTCTTTTTCAGTGATACGGGGCTGACCAGCGACGCGCAGATTGGCTTCGTTGGCGGCCTGGGCAAATGCCTCGCCGACCTTGTCGTTCATCACTTCGTATTGAACGGAGTAGCCATAGCGCTGAGCCACGACGCTCATTGGCACCTTGCCTGGACGGAAGCCGTCCATCTTCACGGTGCGTGCCAGGCGCTTCAGGCGCGAATCAACTTCGGTCTGAATCGAAGCAACAGGCAGGCTGAGCGTAATTTTGCGCTCAAGCTTCTCAAGATTTTCAACAGTTACGGCCATGGTAGTTCCTAGTCTCAAGGCTGTGGACCGAGCCGACTGCAGTGCATGCAGACTGCACCGTGTTCCGCCAAAGTCTCACGTATTCATGCGCAAATCATCGAAGTCGTCCGACAAAGCGCGCACATCAATGACTTAAAATTTTCTTCGCACACGGGGGATCCCCTCGACATCCAAAACGGCCAGACAAAATTTGGCCAAGGATTGCGCGAAACCAACGATTATACCCAGCAAGGGAAGGCCCAATCCAGCGGCGCTCCCTGCGAGCTGGTCAAGTAACTGTGCTGCAGTGCACAAGAGTGGGGATTGGAGGGCGTATTTACGGGCTGCTTCACGCTCTTGAGTCGTTGGGCAAAACACTGTCACCAAGGGGTCGAATAGGCCTGCAAGCCCTTGCGAACCCAGTTGTATCGAATTGAAATTCGGATGGGATAGTAGGGGAATCCGGCGGTGTGGATTGGTTCTTCCCCACTTCCCGAATTGAGCAAAAACGAATCACAACGTCATTCTGCTCCTGCAAATTTGCTATTCGAACCAGCATCTCGACGCGATCAACTCCACGGGGCTGAAAGCCCTCTATCGTCATCCAAAACGATATCTCGCAGACCAATGCAGGCCGGTCGCCCTGGGGAATTTTCAATCCGCAGAGGCATTGATACGGCCCCAGCCAACTTGATCAATCACCTCCAAAGGATTAAATTGCACCAACACACTACTTTAGTGCGGCACGAAAGCACCAATATGGCATCCAACACGAACTCCTATAGTGTCAAGGTCATCGGCGCAAATGGCCAGATTTCACTGGGCAAGCAATTCGCTGGACGCCAAGTCCTTGTGGAGGAACAAGAAGACGGTGTTTGGCTCATCCGCACGGCAACGGTCATTCCAGACAACGAGCGATGGCTGCATCAGCCACAGGCCGCCGCTGACTTCTCGCGCGCACTCGCTTGGGCCTTGACCCATC
>CALMCS010000795.1 GCA_937862875.1 uncultured Comamonadaceae bacterium | reverse complement strand
CATCGACGCCTAGCCTAGGACCCTATCTCGTCATTCGGGGGCCCAGTTCTTGGGCCCTGCTCGCTGCGTCGTTGGGTGTTTGGACACCCAACACCATTCACATCAACAACACCCCATTACGCCGGCAAGCGCCCGGATGGAAACGCCGATCGATGCGTTGGCGTTGCGTTGTCTCGCGGCGTGGGCAGGTTGGCGCATACCAGTACGTCGCAGGCGACCTGCCCCAGCAGACGTTCCGCTATGCCGCTGAACGTCCAGCTCGCGAGGAAGCCCGTGCGCAGTTGACCGATCACGACCAGATCTGCGCCGGAGCGTTGCTGCTGCACCATGAGTTGGCGCGGCATGTCGCGGGTGCCCAGGTGGGTGTCGACGCGATTGCGGCGTGCGTCGAATGCGTTCTTGATGCGCAGGCGTCGGCTCTTGCCGTGGCGTGTGAGCGTGTCCTGGTAGAGCGCCAGGGGGTTGCTGCTGCTGTTGTTGTTATTGCCGTTGTCGGCGGAGGCTGTGCCGCTCTGCGCATCGGCAGCAGATGGCGGCGTGGGTTGTGCCGCTGCGTGGTACAGGTCGACGGCCGCGCTGCGCTGCAGGTCGCCCGCGTAGCGCACCAGGTCCTGCGAGGCGCGCGAGCCGTCTACCGCGATCACCATGCGTTCGTAATCGGTCTCGGCCGATTGCTGCACGACCAGTACCGGGCAGGGGCTGTTGCGCAGGCAATGTGCGAGCGTGGGGCCTTGCCAGAAGCGCGTCCATTCGCGTTCCATGCGGCGGTCGACGACGAGCAGGTCGGCGCTGGCGGCGGCTTGCAGCGCGCGTTCTGCCACCGAGCCTTCGTATTCGCGGGTGGTCACGGTGATGCTGTGGCGGCGTGCAATCTGCCTGGCGCGCTGCTCGAGTCGGGCCTGCGGATTGGCAAAGCGCGGGTCGGGCGATTCCGCGCCATAGACCAGGATCAGCTGGGCCTGGTGCTTGGCGCCCAGCAATGCGGCGCGGTCCAGTGCGTGTTCGGCCTCGGTGGAGAAATCGGTCAGCGCAGCGATGGTGTGAATTTTCATGGTGCAGCACTCCTCTCAGACAACAGACCGCACTAAGCAGGCCAGTCTGTTTCTTCAACAACAACAAAAACAACTACTTCATGACTCTGCATTGCAGCCTGGGCTGCAGCGGTCATGGGCGTCATCTGGGTGTCAATGATTCGTGTGGCTGGTGAAGAAATGAATGGGAGTTCATCTCTAGTCACAACCAGGCAGGGCCATGGGGTTCCAGTCTTGCAATGCCTTGCGGTGCAGGCAGGCGACTGGTGGCCCAGGAATCAGTGAGGGAAGGAGGTGTGTGTGCCCGGCGGCGGTGCGGATGACGCGCTGGCTGGGGTTCTGGAGAAGAAACCGCCGGGCTCAGGAATCTGCGGCCGGTGAAGCTGGTTTTTGAACACCCATTCCTTGACAGGCGCGCACGGTCGCTTGCAGTGCAGAAAACTTCTGCGGCTGCTTGCCAATAACGTGCGAGGTGGAATGGGTCATGTCTTGATTCTAGGCAAACACTTGGCTTTAGGCCAATCGCGGCGGCTATATCGCACTAAAGCTTGCCAGAATGCGGGCATACCCTTAAAACAAAACGGCCGGCATTGGATTCCCAATGACAGGCCGTTGATGTGTTTTGCGTTTTGCGGAATGCGTGGAGTTTCAGGAGCCGGATATTCGTCTGGAAATATCCGATGGCCCCATCCCATTCCATCCCACCGTTTCCACGATTCCAATCAGCGGAAGCGTGACTCCGGAACGGTTTGCAGCTCGCCTGGCAGGGAGCTGATGTAGTTCGCCAGTTCCTTCAATTCCGCATTCGTGAATTGCTTGGCCATGCCGCCCATGATGGCGTTGGTGCGGCCACCCTTGGGGTTGGTCTCGAGCTTGTACGAGCGCAGGGCGACGTACAGGTAGTCCTTGTGCTGACCCGCGAGCTTCGGATACGAAGGGTCGATGGCCTTCGAGAAGTTGTCGCCGTGGCAGGACACGCAAGCGCCCTTTTGCAGCAACTGCGCCACCTGGGCGTTGGGCTCGCGCGCCTTTTCGGGCACGGGCTTCACGTCCTTGGTGTGGGTGGAGTAGTACGCAGCCACATCCGCCATGTCCTGCTCGGTGAGCGTGTCGGCAATGCCGCGCATGGTGGGGTGCTTGCGCTCGCCCTTCTGGTACTCGGTCAGGGCGTTGACGATGTACTTGGCGTTTTGGCCATTGATCATCGGCACCCGGTAGACCTCGGGAAACGTGGCCTGGTAACCGACGATTCCATGGCAACCAATGCACATGGCAATCTTGCCCTCGCCGACCTTGGCGTCTCCCTTGATCTCTTGGGAATGAACGAGCCCCGTCGCTAAAGCGACAGCCAGGCCGAATATCGTGGTTAACGTTCTTTTCATTTTCCGCGCACAATCTGTGTTGAGTGACTTGTCCCGGTCTCGTGTAGGCGCTCTACCGAAGGGCTTCGCGATTATAGCCAGCCCCTGTCAAGCATATTCATCAACGATTTCCCTCAAGTACGGCCCATGAAATTCCAAGGTTCTCAGAATTACGTCGCCACGCAGGATTTGAAACTCGCCGTGAACGCTGCAATCACACTACAGCGGCCACTTTTGGTCAAAGGCGAGCCCGGCACCGGCAAAACAATGTTAGCGGAAGAAGTCGCCCAAGAACTGGGTCTTCCGTTGTTGCAATGGCACATCAAGTCCACAACAAAGGCGCAGCAGGGTTTATACGAATATGACGCGGTCAGCCGATTGCGCGACAGCCAGCTGGGCGACGCGGAAAGCAGCGAACGCGTCAAGAATATTCGCAATTACATCCTGCAAGGCGTGCTGTGGCAGGCGTTCACCGCCGATGCACCGGTGGCATTGCTGATCGATGAAATCGACAAGGCGGACATCGAGTTTCCGAACGACTTGCTGCGCGAACTCGACCGCATGGAGTTCTATTGCTACGAGACGCGCGAGATGATTCGCGCCAAGCACCGTCCGCTGGTGTTCATCACCTCGAACAACGAAAAGGAACTGCCCGACGCGTTCCTGCGCCGCTGCTTCTTCCACTACATCAAGTTCCCGGATGCGGACACCATGCGCCAGATCGTGCATGTGCATTTCCCGCAGCTCAAGAGCGAGCTGCTGACCGTGGCGATGAAGACGTTCTACGACATCCGCAATCTGCCGGGTCTGAAGAAGAAGCCGTCGACCAGCGAGTTGATCGACTGGCTCAAGCTGCTGGTGGCCGAAGAGATCCCGCTGGAGGCGCTGCAAAGTGCCGACAACAAGGTGTCGGTGCCGCCGCTGGTGGGTGCGCTGCTCAAGAACGAGCAGGACGTGAGTCTGTTTGAAAAGCTGGTGTTCATGAACCAGCGCAACCGCTGAAGGACCCGCGATGAGCGAAGTCCAACGCCTTTTTTCCGAGGGTGCGACCGACGCTGTCGGTTTCATGGCGGGCGCGTTGCTGGGTTACGGCATCGGCTATGTGATGGGTCTGGATCTGTTTGCGCCGGGTTACGACTCGGCCAGCATTTTCGCCATCGCGCTGGTGGGTCTGGGCGGCGGAGCGGGTCTGAATCTGGCGCGCCGCTGGCGGGCCAGACGGGCGCAGCAAAGCGCTGCTTCGGCACCCAAGTGATGGGTGGGTGGGTGGATCGGTTGATTGACTGATTGATTGATTGATCCACTGTTTCGGATCCACGCGCCATCGAGCGCCTGGGTCCGAGAAAAATGACGGCGTGATTTGCGGCAACGCCCTACGCCGCGATGGCTCGATTCGCGATACGGTCATGTACAGCATGGCATCGGGCGAACGGCCCGAGGCGCGAGCACAGTTTTTGAGTCTGTTGGCTCGCCATTCATGAGACAAATTCAAGAGGCCAATGTATGTTGATTGACTTCTTCTACACGCTGCGAGCAGGCAAGTTGCCTGTTTCCGTGAAGGAATACCTCACGCTGCTGGAAGCGCTGGAGGCCGGTGTCGTCGGACCGAAGTCGGACGACGGCTGGAGTCTGGACGATTTCTATCACCTCTCGCGCACCATTCTCGTCAAGGACGAAAAGCACTTCGACAAGTTCGATCGCGCCTTTTCCGCGTACTTCAAGGGCGTGGAGATGATCACCGATCTGCGCAAGGACTTGCCTGCCGAATGGCTGCGCAAGATGCTGGATCGTGAGCTCTCCGACGAGATGAAGGCCGCCATCGAGAAGATGGGCTGGGACGAGCTGATGGAGACGCTCAAGAAGCGCCTCGAAGAGCAGAAGGAACGCCACGAGGGCGGCAACCGCTGGATCGGCACCAACGGCACCAGCCCGTTCGGCCATGGCGGCTACAACCCGCAGGGCGTGCGCATTGGCGGCCCCGGCAAGAACAAGAGTGCCGTGAAGGTCTGGGAGCAGCGCGCCTACAAGGACTACGACGACCAGCAGGAGCTGGGCACGCGCAACATCAAGGTGGCGCTGCGCCGTCTGCGCAAGTTCGCCCGTGAAGGCAATGAGCTGGAGCTGGACCTGCCGGACACCATCCACAGCACGGCGGCGAATGCGGGATTTCTCGACATCAAGATGATTCCCGAGCGCCACAACAACGTGAAGCTGCTGCTGCTCATGGATGTGGGCGGCACGATGGACGAGCATGTGCAGCGCGTGGAAGAACTGTTCTCGGCCGTGAAGAGCGAGTTCAAGCACCTCGAGTTTTACTACTTCCACAACTGTGTCTATGACTTCATGTGGAAAAATAACCGCCGCCGCTTCGCTGAAAAATTCCCGACGTGGGACATCATCCGCAAGTACAACAAGGATTACAAACTGATCTTTGTGGGCGATGCGACGATGAGCCCCTACGAGATTCTGCAGCCAGGCGGCAGTGTGGAATACAACAACGAAGAACCCGGTGCCGAGTGGCTCCAGCGTTTGACCCATGCGTTTCCGAAATTCGCGTGGATCAACCCCGAGCCGCAAGGCGTCTGGGAGTATCGCCAGAGCATCAGCATCATTCAGCAACTGACGGGCAACCGCATGTACCCCCTGTCCCTCAAAGGGCTGGAGGAAGCCATGCGCCTGCTCTCCAAATAAATCGATGCAAGAAGACAGCAAGCTGCAAGAAACGTCCGCAAAACGGGCCTCCATTCTGATTGCAACCGCTCTCATCCTGAGCGGTTGCAGCCTGCTTCCCAAAAAAGATGATCCGTCGTCGGGCGATCCCACGGTCGCGGCGGCGAGCGGCAAGCCTGCGTTCTCGCTCGAGGTCGATGCGCCCAAGGAAGTGCGCGACATTCTCGAGAAGCATCTCGAGCTGCGCCGCTTTCAGCACCAACCCGACTTGCAGCGGCGCGAGCTCACACGCCTGCTGGGCGCCACCGATGCCAACGTGCGCGACCTGATCGGCACGCTCGGCTTCTTCAGCCCGACCGTGACGGTGGAGGTGACCGAGACGCCCGACGCCGAAGACGCGCCGCGCAAGGTCACCGTGCATGTGGAGACCGGCCCGGAGACCAGCATCAAGCAGACCGAGGTGCGGTTTTCCGGCGTCAACGCCAACGATCCGCTGGGTCAGCCGCAACGCGACAGCATTCGCGACGCGTGGCCGCTCAAGCCCGGCGAGCGCTTCACACAATCGGCGTGGAGCAGCGCCAAGAGCGGCGGCCTGCGCGAGCTGCAGTCGCGGCGCTACCCGACCGCGCGCATCGATTCCAGCCTGGCCGATGTGGATGCCGACAAGAACGAGGCGAACGTCAGCGTGATCTACGACCCCGGTGCGGCCTATACCTTTGGCCCGCTGGTGATCGAAGGATCGCAGCGCTACGACCCCGTGGGCCTGGCCCGCGTGGCGCGCCTGCCCGAGGGGCAGGAGTACGACCAGGTCGCGATGCTCGACACGCAGCAGCGCCTGGTGCGCAGCGGCTACTACGATTCCGTCTTCCTGACGCTGGCCGACGCGCCGGCCGTGCAACCCGGCGACTCGGAGCAAAAGCAGGACGATGCCCGCGCGGCACAGGGAGCGAATGTGACCTCCCCCGTGATCGCCAAGGTGCGCGAGGCAAAGCTGCAGAAATGGGTGTTCGGCGTGGGCGTGAGCACCGATACCGGGCCGCGCCTGTCGATCGACCATACACACAACCAGGTACCGTGGCTGAACTGGCGCGCCGTCAGCAAGCTGCAGCTCGACCGCAAGAACCCGCTCATCTCCACCCAGCTCACGGCCCTGCCCGGCGAGGACTACTGGCGCTGGTTCGTCGGCGGCAAACTCGAGCGCGAGCCAGTGGGTGACTTCACGGTCAACAGTGCGCAGCTGCGTGCCGGTAAATCGAAGTCGGAAGAGCACATCGACCGCAACTACTACCTGCAGTACGACTACGCCAAGACGCAGGGCGCGGGCGCACCGCCGGCCAGCTCGTCGCTGTTGGCCAACTACGGCTGGACCGGCCGCTATTTCAACAGCACGCTGGCACCAACCTCGGGCTACGGCTTTGGCTGGGAGGCCGGCGTCGGCACCACGCTCACGCCGCAGCGCACGCCGTTCACGCGCCTGCTGGGCCGCTGGATGACGCTGATGCCCATCGGCAAGGTCGACGAGGAAACGCAGCGCCGCAGCCGCCTGCAGCTGCGCGCCTGGGGCGGTGCCATCACCGCCAAGAAGGACGCCGAGCTGCCGATGACCCTGATGTTTCTCGCGGGCGGAGATAACTCCATCCGCGGCTACGGGTATCAATCGATCGGCGCGAAGACTGACAATGGCAAGGTCATCGGCGGCCGATACTTGGCCGCAGGCAGCGTCGAATGGCAGCGGCCCATCGTCATCAAGGGCAACACCCAGGACTTCGAGCAGGCGGTCTTCATCGACGCCGGCACCGTGGGTGACGATCTCAATCGAATGTATGCACGCGTTGGCGTGGGTACGGGCATCCGCTGGCGCAGTCCGGTAGGCCCCGTGCAAGCCGATCTGGCGTACGGTCTTCAAGAACATCAGCTGCGTTTGCACTTGCGTCTCGGCTTCACATTCTGAACATGGTGGAATCTGTTTTGAACACGCAGGGCACGACCAATGCCTCCGCGCCCTCTCCTGCACCCCGGTCGTCCCCACCCAAGAAGGGACGGCGCTGGTTGCGCGGCCTGGGCTGGTTGCTGCTGGCTCTCCTGTTGGTCGTGGTCACCGCAGTCAGCACCGTCTGGTGGTGGGCGGGCCGCGATGACTCGCTCGCCAATGCGCTGCAACGCGTAGCGCGTTTTCTGCCCGAGGGCCAAAGCCTGGAGGCGCGCGACGTCACGGGCTCGGTGCGAGGTGGCGGCAAGATCGGCTCGCTGCAATGGAAAAGCCCAAGCATGCGCGTGCAGGTGCAAGACGCACAGCTCGGCTGGAGTCTGGCTCCGCTGCTGTCGCGCACCCTGAAACTGGGCGATGTGCATATCGCCGAGCTGAAGATCCAAAGCACGCCCAGCACCGAACCCAAGGAACCCGGCCAGCCGCTCGAGCAATTGACGCTGCCCATCCAGATCGCGGCCGTGCCGTTTCAGGTCGATCGCATCATCTGGGAAGGCCCGCCGGAAACCACCGTGGACGGCCTCAAGGGAAGCTATGCGTATGAAGGCGGCAAGCACCGCCTGAATGTCGATCAGGTGCAATGGGCGGACGGCAGCTACCAGGCGCAGGTCACGCTGGAAGGCGCCAGCCCCATGCAGCTCGAGGCGACGCTCAAGGGCGATCTGCAAGTTCCCAATCCGATGGTGAAGCCGGGCAGCA
>CALMCS010000794.1 GCA_937862875.1 uncultured Comamonadaceae bacterium | reverse complement strand
GATACAAGCCACAGGCGATCCGATCCCACTGTCCTTGTATACAGAAATCGTCCGGGTCTTGACGTCATTTGGTTTGATTTCACCGGCCAAGGAGTTCAAGGCTGGCACGGTTTATCAGCTTTTTGGGCGCAACAAGCCGCTGCCCATGGAAGTGGCCTGCTCCGTTGACCCATTCGCATACGTCAGTCATCTGAGCGCCATGGAGTACCACGGTGTCACCGACCGATTTTCCAAAATTCTGTACCTTTCCACTCCACCCGAACGGGAGTGGAAGGAGCAAGCGGCTGCACGCATGGACAAGGACCTCAAGATGCGCAAGGAGGGATACCTTGCGGCCAAGCTGCCCACGTTGAAGTTTCAGAAGTTCGAACGCATTGATGGGATGCGGGTTGAGTTGGTGCGTCGTTCGCATCGTGGTGCCTTTAAGACGATCAAGTCGCCGTCCATTCGCGTTGCAATGGTGGGTCGAACCTTCTTGGACATGCTCCGCGAACCGGAGCTGTGCGGCGGGATACAGCATGTCGTTGACACCTACCGGGAATATGCGGTCAAGTATCTGAAACTCATCATTGACGAGGTTGGCCAGCACGGGACGTCGATTGAGCAGGCGCGGGCTGGCTACCTGCTGGAAACGGTGTGTGGTCTCTCGGATCCAGTCATTGATGCGTGGGCGTCCAAGGTTCAACGAGGAGGCTCCCGCAAGCTGGACCCACAGGCAGAGTACGCATCGGTTTTTTCTGAAAGGTGGGCGCTATCGGTCAACGTTCCGTCATTGGATGCGTCGCAAACCGATGCGGGGGACTCATGAACGAAGTTGAAATCGACGCGTGGGTGTCACAAGCTCCACAAGGCCAACGGGGCTTCCGGGAGGCGGTGCACACCATCCTCGACGGTATTGGCCATTCCCAGAATCTGAGTGCCAAGATGGTGATGAAGGGTGGACTTCTGCTGGCCATACGGTATGCCAGTTCTCGCTACACCCGGGACTTGGATTTTTCTACCAGGGACAAGTACACGGCAGAAAGTGTCGAGCTGCTTTTGGCAGAACTGCGGGAGGGGCTTGTCACTGCAGAGGACCGACTTTCCTACGACACGCTTTGCCGTTTGCAGTCTCACAGGGTTGAACCCAAGGGCGAGAACAAGACCCACCAGAGCCTGGCCTTGAAAATCGGGTTCGCGAACCGGAGCAATGCAGGGCAGATGGCTCGCCTGGAGGCAGGTACTTCGCCTCAGGTGGTCGAAATTGACTACAGCTTCAATGAGGCTGTTTTTGATGTGGAGGTGCTGGAATTGGATGGAGGGGCAACCATCCATTCCTACACCCTGAACAACGTGCTGGCTGAAAAGATGCGCTCGCTGCTTCAGCAGCCTGTTCGAAGAAGAAACCGCCGACAAGACGTCTATGACATCTGGCTATTGCGGGAGTCCGGGCCTGCGCTTACTGCTGAAGATCTCGTCAAGATTCATGAGATTTTGGTGGCTTCTTGCGGCTCCAAGGGTATCGTTCCGGACATCCACTCCATGGAATCGGCCGAGGTTGTATCCATGGCGCGCACTGGGTACCAGGAGTTAGCGGCAGACGTTGATGGCGAATTGCCGCCATTCGACGAGGCGATGGGTCAGGTTGTGAAGCTGTATCGCTCTCTGTCATGGTGATACTGGCCAGAGCTGGTCAGTAGATCGAAAGGGTTGGACGTTGGCAATCGGCCAGGCGCCGACCTTCGACGCGCCGGGACGGCCGGCCGTTTCAGGCTGATTGCAGTTGCTCAGATTCTTTGGACGAACGGCAGTTTTGATCTTGAGC
>CALMCS010000793.1 GCA_937862875.1 uncultured Comamonadaceae bacterium | reverse complement strand
GCCAAACGGCTGGGGTGACGTACAGTGAAGAGGAGTCGCCCCAGCGTTTGTGTGAATGTTTCGCGTGAGATCTGAGGGCTTGGGGAATCAGTAAAGCTATGCCATGTTGATCAGATCATTGCGTTCTTTTTTGGCGCTCAATCGTTACGGAACCATCGTGGCTGCTGCCGAGAAAGTCCATCTTTCTCAGGCGGCCGTGAGCGTTCAACTCAAGAACATGGAAGACGAGTTGGACATCCCGTTGTTCGTGCGAACCAAGCGCTCGCTCGAGTTCACGTCGGCAGGTCGCCAATTGGTGCCGCTGGCCGAGAAGATGGTGTCGATCTACGAAGAGATGAAAGCGCTCAAGGGCGACGGACCGATTGGCGGTTTTCTTTCGCTCGGCGTCATCAACAGCGCGCTCGGCGGTGTGTTGCCGCAGCTGCTCAAGGAGATGACCTCTCAGAACCCGGGGCTGGAGATCAAGATCGTCGCGGGCATTTCCGGCGAGCTGGGAATGCAGGTGAATCGCGGCACCCTGGACATGGCCATCGTGACCGAGCCGCCGCAGAGAATCCCCACCAATCTGAGCGTGCACTACCTGTACAGCGAGCCGTTCGCGCTACTCACGCCGGCCGATCTGCCGTACCAGGACATTGCCACCGCGTTCAAGTCCTCCACGCCCTATATCGCGTTCGAGCGCAGCACCTGGGCGGGGCAGTTGATCGACGAGTTTCTGATGAAGCACGGCGTGATGACCAAGCCGTCGATGGAGCTCAACGCGCTCGATGCCATTGCCGCACTGGTGCGCCAGGGGCTGGGCATTTCCATTGTTCCGCTGATTCGCGGTGCCTCGTGGCAGGAAAGCCCGAACCTGAACATCGTGCGCCTGCCGAATTTCGAGCGACCGGTTTCGCTGATCACCCGAACCACGAACGAGCAGGACGCGCTCACCGCGCTGCTGCTGTCGTCGTTCAAGTCGGCGGATTGGACCTAGTAGTCCGTCGTCAGACCCGGCCCAATCAACGCCATCGCGCCATTTATCCGTGTTTGCGCACGGGCTCGCGCATCAATACAAACTCTTCGGACGAAGTCGGGTGCAGTGCCATCGTGCTGTCGAAGTGGCGCTTGGTGGCACCCGCACTGATCGAGATCGCCAAGCCCTGGATGATTTCCGGAGCATCCGCGCCCAGCATGTGAATGCCGACCACGCGGTCTGTGGTTCGATCCACCAGCAGTTTCATGAAGGTGCGCTCATTGCTTCCCACAAACGCTTTCTTCATGGGACGGAACTGGCTGGTGTAGACATCGGTCGGGCCCTTCTTTGCAGCTTGTGCTTCCGTCAGACCCACACTGGCAATCGGCGGCGAGCAGAACACGGCGCTGGCGATGTTGTGGTGACTCACTTGCATAGGGCGGCCACCAAACTCGGTGTCTGCAAAGGCACGACCTTCTGCAATCGCCACCGGCGTGAGGTTGACCCGGTTTGTGACGTCTCCAATCGCCCAGACGCCTGCCGCAGTGGTGCGGCTGTCGGCATCCACGGGAATGGCACCCTTCTTGTCGGGCGTGACGCCAATGGTCTCCAGACCCAGTCCCTGCACGTTGGGATGGCGGCCGGTGGCATTGAGCGCCGCCTGCGCCTGCAGGGCAGGGCCGTTGCCGCGCTGCAGCTCAAAGCCTTCGTCGGTCTTCACCAAGGCTTCCATTTTCGACTCGGGATACAGCGTCACGCCTTGAGCCGCAAGCGCCTCGGCCGTGAGGCGTCGCAGG
>CALMCS010000792.1 GCA_937862875.1 uncultured Comamonadaceae bacterium | reverse complement strand
TTCCACCCAGTCAAGGTCATGCGCTGAGCGAGATCCCACGCAGGCTGAATCTCACCGACCACATCGCGACCGACCACCCGAAATCGCAGGCGTTGAGCTTCCAGCGGCAAATTCGGCGCTTCCGGATTGGTGCTGTTGGCGGTCGGAAGGCAATCGAAGACTTGAGTGGCCGCCTGCATGCGGCAGTCGAACCTGCGAACGGCAAATCCCCAATCGAATGGGGACTCCAAGCTCAGCGGAAACACCCCGCCCGCATCCGTTCCCAACGTTGCTATCCACACGTATCGGGTTCCGCTTTGAGTCGTGGC
Source organism: uncultured Comamonadaceae bacterium (assembly GCA_937862875.1). Taxonomy (GTDB): domain Bacteria; phylum Pseudomonadota; class Gammaproteobacteria; order Burkholderiales; family Burkholderiaceae_C; genus Diaphorobacter_A. The sequence continues at coordinate 1,083 of CALMCS010000792.1, read as the reverse complement.
CGTCCACCGCATCAAGCGACTTCCCTCTTTTCCGGAGGGTGGATCGTTCGAAAGCTGAGTCCACCAGAACGGCTGCTTCTCGTTCACGAGAAAGCGCGCAATCGCTTGCTCGCTTTCACCCGGAAACTGCACCGTCCCGTTCAGACCATCGGTGAACTTCACGGTGACATTGCCAGCCGTCCCATCCTCCACCGCATCCTGCGCAGGGCCGCCGAGAAAGCGACCGCCTTTGAAGCGCAAGAGCGGCACCGTCATCGCCGCCGCATCATCGAGTTGACCGACGGCAGTGTGGAACGTCGCATCCCCACTCTTCTCGTAATTGAACACCTGCAGAAACGCGGTATTGCCCTGCACATCAAGCGAAAAACCGCGCCCCGGCTGGCCGTTGTTTTCCGAGGGAATCATCCACAGTCCGGCCTGCGGAGTGAACTCTCGCGCGGCGATCGCGGGCAGTGCGCAGCACAGCGCCAGAGCGGGGATGAGATGGCGCCATGGGGACTGCATGGTGTTGTCTTTCTTTCGGTGTTTTTTTACTGGTCTTTTGCAATCGCGAGGCCTGGCAGATTCACGGCTCCGAGACCCAGCCAATGGCCGTGTTGGTCGCGGGTGCGAGCGATCAGCCGTTCGCTTGTCGATCCGCGATCGAATGGCCTGATTTCAATGTCTGCAATTCCCTTCCACGGGCCTTGCGGGTTCTCCATGTCCAGCAATGCGCATTGCAACTTGAGGGGCTGGTTGGCCCACTTGCGGGTGCACTGGATCGAGCCGTCGTCATTCAATACAAATTCGCCTGCGACGCGAGTGAGCCTGACCCACGAAGAATCGGCCGGTTTGAGCAGCGACCACCGGACCAGATACTCGCCAAAGAAATAGTCGAGCCCCGTGCTGATCGGCTCCAGCGCCAAGCGACGCATGCGCTTGGCAGACTCGTTGGGCAGCGTGATCTGACCGGTCGCGAAATCGGTGTATTGATTGTTTCCGTAGTAGGGTGCGAAATCCAAAGCGATCGAGCCCGGAAGGCCGACCACCACTCCGGACTTTGCAGGACCGCCAAAATATCGACCGCCTGCGTAGCGCTGCAAC